>SXJQ01000005.1 GCA_005779345.1 Actinomycetota bacterium | reverse complement strand
CTGGATCACCGAGACGAGCCGCGTATCGGCGCTGATGTCGAGCTGCCGGTCGAGTGCCGACACGATGCCGGTCGTCACCGACAGTTCGCCGCGCAGACCGAGCGAGTTGCCGATCGCGATGACCTGATCCCCGACCTGCGTCGCGGGTGGGTCGCTGTCGCCGAGCTCCACGGTCGGCAGACCCGCGCGGTCGATCTTGATCACCGCGAGGTCGTGCGCACGATCTGCCCCGAGCAGCTCGGCGGGTTCGGTGTCGCCGTCGGACAGCGTCACCTCGATCGAGTCGGCGTCGCCGGCGACGTGCGCGTTCGTGACGATGATGCCGTCGCTCGCGACGATGAAGCCGGTTCCCTCGCCCTGCCCCGAGATCCCCGCGTCGACGCTGATCCGCACCACCGCAGGGCGCACCGCTTCGAGCACCGGGCGCAGATCGTTCGCTCCCTCGACCTGCGCGGGTCGCACGCCGCGATCCGCGGTCGCGATCGTGGCGGGCGCGTCGCTCGCCGACGAACCGTCGTCGTCGACGATCACGAAGGCGCCGGCGGTCACGAGGGCCGCGACGAGCGCGCCCACGAGTCCCCCGACCACCGCGGCACCCAACCCCGACCGGCGACGTGCCCCGGGTTCGCCCGGCGATGCCATGGGCGGGGCGGCCGGACTGATGGGAATGGTGGGGACCGGGGGGATCGGCCGCGGCGCCGTCGGGATCGGGCCATTCGACCAGGTCGGGCCGGGCAGTTCCGGCTGCGGCTCCGGCACCGGCACCGGCCCTGGCACCGGCTCCGGCACCGGCACCGGAGCGGTTTGGTCCGTTTCCGAAAGGTTCGGGTCGTTCGAGAAGGGGTCGTTCATCGAATCCTCACATCGGTCGGGAACGATCTGGGAACGTCATTGGTATCGAACACGTTCCTGTGGCAACCGAGAATTGGCCGAGAATCGCGTGCCCGTCCACCGTAACCACGACGGCGGAGTGCGATCCTGAACCTGACGATCTCCCTGAGCCTGACGATCTCGAAGAATCGGGAACGAAACCGGTCTCGGAGACGTCGGAGGTACCGAGATGAGTGAGCGCGAGGCTGTTTCCGATATCGACGATGCCGCACCCGACGGCGAGGTGTGGATGTCGGACGCGAAGTGTCGTGGTGTCCTGCCCGGTGATTTCTTCCCCTCCGACGGGATCGGGGTCGAGCGCGCCCAGCTGGTGTGCGACGGCTGTCCGGTCCGCGAGCCGTGCCTCGAGTACGCACTCGAGCACCGCATCGAACACGGCGTGTGGGGCGGAGCGTCGGAGCGGGAACGGCGCCGGATCTTGCGGCGGCGTTCGCTCGCACGCGCGTAACCCGCCTCGACCCACACGGGCCTCGACCCACACGGGCCTCGACCGGCACGCGCGTCGACCGAGGGCACCTCACAGTTCGAAGGGTGCGAGCACGGCGCGGGCGAACCTCGCCAGCCGGTTGTCCTGGCGGCCACCCGACACCGACGCTGCGAGTTCGGCGACCTCGTGCTCGGGGGCGTCACTGACCGTCGTGTAGACGATCCCGTCGCGGGCCCAGACGGTCGCCGTTCCGACCGTGGTGCGGTACTGCACCGCCGCGACGCCGTCGACCTCGACCCGACTCCCGCCGGCGGGGAGCGCGTCCCACGCGATCGTCCCGGGCTGTTGGAAGACCGAGACGGTGAGCAGCCCGTCGCTGTAGAGCAGGTGCGCGACCCCGTCGGGCCGCATCGTGCGCGACACGATCGTGAAGCCATCGCCTGCATGATCGGGGTCTCGATACGCGCCGTCGATGCGGCCGCGCGGATCCGCTTCCGTCGCACGCGCATCATCGGGGACCGCGACCGCGGGCCCCGCACCGATCGTGATCTCCTCGAACGACACCGCGCGCACCACCGAGCCTGCCTCGTCGAGTCGTTCGCGGCGCAGGAGCAGGCCGGTGGCGTCGTCGATGAACACGCGCTCGACGACGCCGACCCCCGGCAGCGTCGCTTCGACCACCGTCGTGGATCGTCCGACGACCTCGGGACCCGACGCCACCGTGAGGTCGTACTTCGCCGCCGGGATCGGAACGACGTCGATCTCGGCGCGCTCCTGCACCGTCGTCCAGTCGTTCTGCACCTGCACGAATCCACCGGCCGCGGTACTCACGAATCGTCGCGCCGAAACCACCTCGATCGACCCTTGCGAACCGCGCACTGCAACACGCTCGCGGTGAACGCCGTCGAGGTCGCGCCACTCGACGAGGACGACGCCCTCGAAGCGCGCGTCGGCGAGACGCTCTCGGGCGCGTTGCAGCAGTTCGCTGCCCTCGTCGGAGCGCTCGGCCGCCCCCGACGGGCCGAGGACGATCGCAATGCCCGCGATCGCACCGACGAGCACGGTCGCGAGACGCCGGAGGGTCACGGCGTACCGCCGTCGCCGGTCGACGCCGGGATCGCGGCGGGCGCGAGTTGAGAGATGGGGTCGTCGGCGAGCGCGGCGTTGACCGCGTGGCCGTCGGCCGACTCGTCGATCGCAGGTCGGACCGGCGTCGGCGACTCCGTCGACGGCACCGCGAACGCCACGCCGATGGCTGCCGCCGCCGCGGCGATCGCCGCGAGGCGGCGCGTCCGTCGCATCGTGGCGTGCACGGTGTCGCTGCGCCGCGCGAGATCCGAACGGCCCGCGCGCACGAGCTGGTCGATGAAGCCCGCGGGCGGCTCGCGTTCGGGAAGCGAACGCACGCGATCGCGCACCAGCCGCAAGGCGTCGAGCTCGGCACGCCACCCGTGGTCCGCAGCGAGACGCGCTCCGGCCCGCGCGGTTTCCGCCTCATCGAGCTCGCCGTCGAGGTAGGCCGAGAGCAGCTCGCGTTCGTCGTCGGCACTCGGCCCGCGGCGTTCGGTCACGACAACAGCTCCCGCAACTGCGACCGACCGCGATGGATCCGCGATCGCACGGTGCCGACCGGGATGCCCTGCGCGTCGGCGATCTCCTCGTAGCTCAGCCCGACGACATCGCAGAGTACGACCGCCGTCCGGAACTCGTCGCCGAGCTTGCCGAGCGCGGCTTGGATCTCGTCGGACAGCGATCGGGCCGCGGCGACCTCATCGGCGGCGGCGCCCCCGGGGAGCACGTGCTCGTGGTCGCCGAGCGCGACGACAGGCTTCCGCCGCCGCCGACGGACGTCGTCGAGGAACAGGTTCGTGACGATGCGCGCCAACCATCCCTCCAGGGATCCCGTCGGCTGATAGGTGTCGAGGCCCCGACGGACGCGCAACAGGGCATCTTGCGCGAGGTCGGCAGCATCGGCGTCGTTGCCGGCCAGGCGGTACGCCACGTTGTAGAGGAAGCGCCCGTGTTCGCGGGCGACCTCCTCCCACGTCGGAACACCGTCGGGCATCGGGCCAACGTATTCGCAACGGGGAGAGTTCCCGGTGCGCGCCCAGGGCGCGCGAAGCGCGGGTCAGGCCGACTTCTCGGCGCCACCGGCCGCGGTGTCGCCCGCGGGGGCGTCGTCGTCGGCGCCCTGCTTGACGCCCTTCTTGAACTCCGTCGAGGCCTGGCCGATGGAACGAGCCAGCTTCGGCAGCTTCGATCCACCGAAGAGCAACACGATCACGCCCACGACGATGAGGAGTTCCGGCATTCCGATGCCACCCATGGGGAGCTGCCTTTCGTAGCGACCGCCGATCTCAGCGTAGCGGTCGGGATGCGGGACGGATCAGCGCCTCGGCGAACGCCTCGATGTCGTCGGCGGCGCCGACCTGGAACGGCACTGCCCCGAAACCGCAGACGATCTCGGTCACGCCGAGCGATTCCCAGTGATCGACCGATTCGCGGACCTCTTGAACGGTGCCGACGAGCCGTCCCGCTCGCCAACCGGCGGCGGTCTGACCGTCGAGCACTCCGCTGGGCGTCAGCCCTCGGAGCCGTTCGAAACGCCGGTCGAGGTCGCGGTCGGACTCCCCCACCAGGGTGTACAGGCCGAGCGAGCGCGGGATCGTCGCGACCTCGCGCCCCGCCCGTTCGCAGGCGGCGCCGAGTACCGCGAGGCGCTCGGCGTAGGCGTCGTGGGTGAGTGCCCAGCAGGTGTTCCAGCCGACACCGAGGTCGGCGATGGTCTGGAGCATCCGATCGCCGCGACCGCCGACGAACACCGGGGGCGGCGACTGCACGGGCGGCGGGAGGAGCCGAGCACCGTGGACCGAGTGGTAGTCGCCGTCGAACGTCACCGTCTCGCCGGCGAGCAGCGGAACCAGGATCTCCAGGTACTCACCGAGGCGCGCCAGGCGCACTCCCGGCCGGGGCAGCGCCATCCCGATCGCGGCATAGTCGGGTTCGTACCACCCGGCCCCGATCCCGATGTCGAGGCGCCCGCCACTCAGGCGGTCGAGTGTCACGAGCGACTTGGCCAGCACTGCCGGGGGTCGGAGCGCCTCGCACAGCACGAGCGTGCCCAGCCGCACGCGTTCGGTGACGCGTGACAGCGCGCCGAGCGTCGTGAGCGGTTCGTAGACGCCCGACTCGTCGGCCGACCCGCCGTACTTGGCGATGTCCCAGCGGAGGTGGTCGGAGAGGTGGATCGAGTCGAACCCCAGCCGTTCGGCGAGCTGCGCGTACTCGACGATCGTGTCGAAGCGCAGCGGATCCTCGCCCGCGACCGACACGTCGTATTGGGGGAGCGCGAGGCCGAACCGCATGTCGGCGACCTTAGGGGCTCGTATCCTCGACGGCATGTTGGAATGCGTGATCAACGTGTCGGAAGGGCGCGACGCAGCAACCCTCGAGGCGTTGGTCGCGGCGTGCGGACCGACGCTGCTCGACTGGCACGCCGATCCCGACCACCATCGCAGCGTGTTCTCCCTCGCCGGGCCCGGAACGCGCGACGCCGAGCCCGCGTCGCGCGTGCTGAGTCGGGTCGCGGCGCGCCGTGTCGACCTCACCCTGCACCGCGGCGAGCACCCCCGCCTCGGCGCGGTCGATGTCGTGCCGTTCGTCTCGCTCGGAACGACCACGGTCGACCGCCAGATCGCGATCGACGCCGCGCACTCGTTCGCTCGCTGGTGGTCGGAGGCGTACGGCGTCCCGTGCTTCATGTACGACGACGCCGATCCGGAGGGTCGTGACCTCCCGTCGGTACGACGGACCGCGTTCAAGCACCGCCGACCCGACTACGGGCCGTCGCTCGCGCACCACACGCTCGGCGCCACCGCGGTCGGTGCCCGGAAGCCGCTGATCGCGGTGAACTGCGTGCTCGCGTCGGCCGAGACCGACGTCGCCAACCGCATCGCGCGGCAGGTTCGCGAGAGCACCGGCGGGCTCCCGGGCGTGCGAGCCTTGGCGTTCCGTCTCGCGGGCGGCAAGCGGATGCAGGTGTCGCTCAACCTCGTCGACCTCGACCGCACCGGGCTCGAAGAAGCCGTCACCGCAGTGCGCGACCTCGCGCGCGCGGCCCACACCGACGTCGCCGGCGTCGAACTCGTCGGTCTCGTGCCCCGGCGTGAACTCGACGACTGCTCCACCGAGTTCCTGCGCTGGGCCGAACTCGACCTCGAGTGCGCGATCGAGGCACGCATCGCGCTCGGCGGCTGGCAGGCGATGCAGGCGCGCCAGGCGCCCGACTCGGAGTGAGGTCGGTCAGGCCGACGCAGCGCCGCGGCGGGCGAGCGCGCGCTGGCGGCGCAGGCGGCGGCGTTCGCGCTCCGACATCCCGCCCCAGATCCCGAACTTCTCGCCGTGGGCGAGGGCGTACTCGAGGCACTCGACCTTGACCTCACACCCACCGCAGACGCCCTTGGCCTCCTTGGTCGAGGCCCCCCGTTCGGGGAAGAAGAGGTCGGGATCCACCCCGAGGCAGTTGGCCCGCTCCTGCCACTCACGGTCTTCTGCGGGCGGAATCATCATCTGGGCTGCGAATTCGTGCACCGGCTGCCCCCCTTGTTCTGTCGGCGCGGTGATCGGCGTCTGCGTGGTCATGGTGTGATCTCGCTCGGCCGGCGACGGTGCGGTGGCTCGTGAATCGACCGAACACCGTCTTTGGAATTACAGATGTGTCATCTTGACCGGCGCGGGGGCACTCGCGCAAGGGGGAGATCCAAAACCTCCGCATCCTGACGCCAGAATCGGCCCAGATCACACTCTTCGTGGGCGCGATCTCGCTCTTGGTACACGAGCGAGGCGCGGGTGGGCGCTCAGCGCGAGATCGACGCGAGCCCGAGCGCCCGGCGGGGCTCGGGCACCAGGTCTGCGACCAGCGCCAGGAGGGCGGCATCGAGCGCCGGGAAACCCAGCGTCGGCCCGAACCCGAAGTTCGCCGGCGCGCTCCCCCACCACTGCGGCACGGCCGCGACCGTCGCGACGCCGACCCGCCGCGCGACATCGCCACGGGTCGCCTCGTCGGCGGCATCGGGGCCGGTCACGGCGATCTCGACGGTGAGCCGCGCGTCGAGGCGACCGCGGCGGGTGAGTTCGGCGAGGAGCCCGAGATGGCGGCGGGTGGCGTCGAGGTCGTCGACCGACCCGTCGGTCACGACGACCAGCCGGTCGAGTCGGTCGACGAGACCGGAGTCGAGCGCCGGCCCGGGGCCACCAGCCCGCAACGGCAGGTCGATCACCACCAGGTCGTGGTCGGCCTGCGCCGCGACGATGCGGGCCTGGGCCCGGTCGGCCCGGATGGCAGGCGAGCACGGGACGGCCGTGAGTCGGGGCCACTCGAGCCGTCGCGGGCGGAGCGTGCCGAACCGGTCGCCCACATCGCACGAAGCCGGGTCGGTGTCGACCACGGCGACGCAACCCCAGCGCTCGTCGAGTGCCGCAACCGCCGCGAGGTTCGCGGCGACGCCGCGCTTGGCCGACGCGCTCCGTGAGGCCGTGATCCCGATCGTCCGTCCCATGTCGTTGTCTCGGAATCGCGGGGCGGGCGAGCACAGCGCGATCGCGCTGCTGTGACAGTGTTCACCGCGGGTCAGTCCGCGGTCGCCTCGAACCGCAGCGCCGCCGAGTTGATGCAAGACCGCAGGCCGGTCGGCTCGGGCCCGTCGGGGAACACGTGCCCGAGGTGCGCGGCGCAATCCTCACAGCGCACCTCGGTACGGACCATGCCGTGCGAGTGATCGGTCTCGGCCGCGACCCGCGCCTCGGCGGTCGGCTGCCAGAAGCTCGGCCAGCCGCTCCCCGAGTCGAACTTGTGGGCGCTGTCGAACAGTTGGGCGCCACAACAGACGCAGACATACACGCCCCGGTCGTGGTGATCCCAGTACTCGCCGGTGAACGCCCGTTCGGTGCCGCCCGCACGGGCCACCTCGAACTGCGCGGCGGTGAGGCGCTCACGCCACTCGTCGTCGGAGGTGGGCAGATCGCTTCGGTCGTCGGTCACCCGACCAGTCTCGCGGAGTCGACGTGCGTGTCGCGGTCACCCCGAACGCGACTGCCGATCAGGGCGCGACTGCCGATCAGGGCGCGACGGCCGATCAGGGCGCGACGGGCGATCAGGCGACCGCGTCGAACGCGTCCACGGCGCCGATGGCAGCGTCGAACACCGCATCTGCGAACCGAGGACCGGCGAGGGTCGGCGTCTCCGCGACGTAGCCGTCGACGCCGAGGCGTCGAGCCCGGGCGCGAGCGCCCGGCGGGCCGATCGCGAGCACCGCGGCAAGGCCAAGAATCCGCGCCACGGTGAACCATCCGTCGTAGAGGCACCGACCGAGATCGACGATCACGACATCGAAGAACGGTGCATCGTGCGCGGCGAGTTCACCGTCGGCCGTGACGCCGACGTGCCAGCCGCTCGCAGCGAACCGCACTCGCAGCGGCTCCACCACCGAGTCGCGACCGTCGACGACGAGGACGCTCCGCACGTCCTTCGCGCACCCCTGCGCAAACCCCTGCGCAAACCCCTTCGCAGACCCCTTCGTCAACCCGTTGGGCACCTGTGCCTCCGTACTCGCCCGCTGTCGATCGCGTCCGTGCAACGCCACTCCATCGGCGCGGCACACCGGCGAGTTGAAGGGTCCGGCGCCCACGCTCCGCGTTCGTGCGTGACCGGGACGAACGCAGCGCCCGGTCAACTCGCAGTCAGCCCGCGCGGCGGTGACGGCGCTTGTGTTCGAGGAAGTCGACGAGCACATAGTCGCCGAGGTTCTCCGGGGTGGTGAAGAAGGCACGCCCGCGGTTCATGTTCATCATGCGCTCGACGAAGTCGCGCAGGTAGTGGCTCTCCTCGAGCATGAACGTGTTGATGCGGATGTTGTCGCGGGTGCAACGCTTGACTTCGCGCAACGTCGCCTCGATCGTGCGCGGATCGGGCGGATAGTCGAAGAACGTGCCGCCACCGGGGAGGATGTGGGCTGTCGGCTCCCCGTCGGTGATCATGATGATCTGCTTCTGCCCGGGCTGGCCGGCCAGCATCTTGCGGGCGAGCATCAACGCGTGCTGCATGTTGGTGCCCCACTCGAAGTCCCAGGTCGCCTCGGGGAGCCGCGCCGGTTTCACCTCGCGGGCGACTCGGCCGAAGCTCACCATGCCGAGGTAGTCGCGGGGGAAGCGACTCGAGATCAACGAGTGCAGCGCCATCGCGACCTTCTTCGCGGCGAGGAACCTGCCGCGCATCTCCATCGAGAGCGACACGTCGAGCATGAGCACCGTCGCCGAGCGCGTGACCTGCTCGGTGCGCTCGATCTCGAAATCGTCGGGGGTGAGATGCACCGGTGTCCCGCCGCCCTGACGCCAGATCGCGTTGCGGATCGTCTGACCGACATCGAGATGGAACGGATCGCCGAACTCGTAGGGCTTGTGGTCGTTGCTGCGCTCGTGGCCGATGCCCGTGCGCTCGACGTCGTGTTTGCCGTATCGATCGGCGACGAGCTTGCGGAACAGGTCGCCGAGCGCGCGCTGGCCGATGCGCTGCACGCCGCGCGGCGTGAGCTCGTACCGCCCGTCGCGTTGCTCGATCAGGCCGGCATCCTCGAGGGTCTTGGCGAGCCGTTGGAGCTCGCGCAACGACTCGGCGGCGTCTTCGCCGAGCAGGTCGCCGAGTTGATCCGGGTCGATCTCGGCGAGCTGGCTCGGGTCGGTGGCGTTCCGGAGCATGTTCTCGAGCGCGTCGATGTCGCCGAGTTGGTCGAGCATTCCGCTCATCTGCGAGAGCGGGACGGGCTCGTCGCCGCGGAAGTTCATCCCTTGGCCCCAGCCCATCTGCGGGAACGCGTTCTGGAGGTTGCGCGCGAGCTCGTCGACCTGCCAGCGGAGATCCATGTCGTCGAGCAGCGACTCGGCGAGCTGTTGCAGTTGGGCACGCTGTTCGGGCGACATCGAGTTGAGCAGGCGCTGCATCGCGGCCATCGAGCGCGCCATCTGTTCGAGCAACTCGTCGAGGCTCTGCGGGTTGTCGGGGAACATGTCGCCGTAGCGCTCCATGAACCCGTCGAAGTCGGGCTCGACGCCCTCCTCGCGCTGGCGCAGCATCTCGTTGAGCTCCGCCATCATGTCCTTGGTGCGTTGGAGTTGCTCGGGCGTCTGCTGCGACAGGCCCTGGGAGAGCTGGTTGAACATGTTGTCGAGGAGTTGCCGGCGGAGCTGGTCCATCAGCTCCTCGTAACGCTGCCGCGCGGCGTCGTCCATCCAGTCGTAGTTCTGGAGCTCCTGCACACGCCCGGCGAGGTCCGGCGGGAGCGCGTCGAGTTCCATGCGTCGCTCGGCCACCATCTGTTCGAGCATCTCGCGCCGTCGATCGTCGCCGGAGGCCGCGGCCGCCTCGACGCGCTGCTGCTGGCCCTGGCGCTCCTGGTCGATGACCTCGCCGAGTTGTTCGGCGATGTCGTCGTAGACCCCGCCGAGGTCGTACCGCTCGAGCATCTCCCGCCGGCGGTCGCGCAGCTGTCGGAGCATGTCGCGCAGACCCTGGAGATCGCGGCCCTCGCGGTCTTGCATGCCCTGTTGCATGAGTCGGCGCAGGGCCGAGTTGAGGTCGCCGTGGTACAGCAGGTCGTCGGTCATCTCGCCGAGCAACGCGTCGGCGTCGAGATCGAAACCGCGCTGGGTGCCGTCCCAGCGCGAGTAGCGGAAGCGGGCCACGGGCGAAGGGTACCTCCCCACATCTGCGATAGTTGGGGGTGCCGATCATGTCGCCCGACGAGTTCTGGTGGGGTACCGCCGCGAGCTCGACGCAAGCGGAGGGTGCCGCGCCCGCATCCGACTGGTTCGCGTGGGAGCGCGCCGGCAAGGCGCCGCCGTCGGGCGACGGCAACGGATTCGCGGATCGGTACGCCGACGACTTCGCGCTCTACGCGGGCCACGGGCTCGATCACCATCGACTGTCGATCGAATGGGCGCGGATCGAGCCGTCCGAGGGTCGTCGCGACCAGTACGAGATCGAGCGGTACCGCGAGCTGTTGACCGCGGCGCGCGAGGCCGGCATCCATCCGTGGGTGTGCCTCCACCACTTCACACTGCCCGCCTGGTTCCAGGGAGAACGCGCATTCCTCGACGACAAGGCGCGCGGTTACTACTGGCCGCGGCACGTTGCCTTCTGCGCCGAGACCTTCGGCGATCTCGTGTACGGCTGGAAGCCGATCAACGAGCCCGTCGCGTACGCGTTCGCGGGTTACCTCACCGGCGCCAACCCGCCGGGGCTCAGCGACCTGGCGAAGTTCTTCGACGCCTACCGCGGGACCCTCCTCGCGCAGCGCGACGCGTGGCGCGAACTGCGGGGTGCGGGCATGCCCGTGGCGACGATCCACAACCTCTCGCCCGTGTTCGCCATGTTCGACACGCGGGAGTGCCGGGAGGCCCGCGATGCGATCGACGACGCGCTCTGGGGCATCTGGCTGCGGGCCGAGCGCGACGGTGTGATCGCGATTCCCGGCAAGGCCGCCGAGGAGGTCGCCGACCTCCGCGAGGCGTGCGATCTCGTCGGGTTCAGCTACTACAACGCGTCGGGTGTGCTCCCCGATCTGTCGCTCGTGCCCTACCCCGCGAATCGACCGGTCGGACCGCTCGGATACGCGCCGTGGCCCGAAGGCCTCGGGCTCACGTTGCGTCGCCTCGCCGAGGAACTCCCCGACCGACCGCTGCTGCTCTGCGAACTCGGCCTCGGCACCGAGGCCGCGCGCGGTGAGCGCAGTGGCAGCGGAGCGGCGGATTCCCCGCGGTCGGCGTACCTGTCGGAGTGTCTCGAGATCGTGGAGGAGGCGGTCGACGACGGGATCGACCTGCGTGGCGTGTTCTTCTGGACGGGCGTCGACAACTACGAGTGGCACCACGGTTTCGACGCCGAGTTCGGCCTGTTCACGCGCGATCGCGAGCCCCGCGCCAGCGCCGCGGTGGCTCGCGAGTACGCGACTCGTCGTGCCGAACGGCAGCAGCTGCCGCCGGCGTGAGCGTCAGCCGCCGATCAAGCCCTTGATGAAGATGAGGAATCCGGTGCCGGTGAGACTGACGGAATCCCCGTCGGACTCCACCCAGTCGGCGGCGGTGTTGATCGTCGCCGCGTCCGCGGCCGACAGCGTGGAGTGGATGACGACCGGGCCGTTGTTGTCGACCGGGCCCAGTGCACCGAGGGTCTCGCCGCCGAGCACACCGAACAGGTACGCGAGTACGAACGCGCCGTTGCTCGGGAGTTGGTCGACCGTGAGCCCGAAGAACGCGGCCGTCGTCACTGCGTTGGCATAGTCGGCCTCGCTCAGCCGCACCGTGAACGTGTTGGGCGGCGCGACGGTGAGGGTCGTGCGGAAGACGTCGCTCTTCGCGTCGCCGCCACCGGTCGGACCGAGGTTCGTTCCCGTCGATGCGAACACGGTGTTCCCGGCGTCGTCGACACCGCCCGCGAAGTTCGACCCGTTCGACGACAGGTTCGAGGGCCGCACGTTCATGCGGGTCGTGGTGTTGAGCGTCCGGTCGCGCACGAACACGTCGAGGCCGGGCTCATCGGCAGGCGCGAGCCCGGTGAAGGGCGACTCGAAGGTGAGATAGCGACCGTCGGGGCTGAACGCCGGGCGGGAACCCGGAGCGACCGTCCCGGTCGTCGACTTCGACGCGATCGTGAGCGACACGCCGCCGACCTCGTCGTAGATCCCGTCCGCGTCGGTGTCACGATCGCGCAGGTAGAGCGAGTTGTTGATCGCCCCCGGCACGAGGTCGGTGCCGTTCCCCGTGAACGACACGAAACGACCGTTCGCGCTCATCGCCGCGTACGACACGAACCGCGCGACGTTCGCGTTCGGAACCGGGTTGCTCATGACCTGGACGTTCTGGGCAGTCCCCGCACCCTCGTCGAAGATGCCGTCGGCGTCGAAGTCGCGGTCGCGCACGTAGTAGCCCGAGACGCGACCCGGGTTGATGTCGAACGAGAACGTGCGGAAGCCGACGAACCTGCCGTTGGCCGAGATCGTCGCGAGATCGCCGCCACCGCCGTCGACGACGGTGCTCTTGGAGATGTGCACCATCGTGTCGTCGCCGACGACCTCGCGCACGTACACGTCGTCGCTCTCGTTCTGGTCGGCAGTGACGAACGCGAAGTCGGTGACGATCGCGATCCACTGGCCGTTCGCGCTGATGCGGGCGCCGGTCACATCGTTCTCGACCTCGAGACCGGCCTCGGTCGACACGCGCGTCGTGGTCGACGCCGGGGCGGCCTCGTCGAAGATGCCGTCGGCGTCGGCGTCGCGGTCGCGCACGTACACGTCGGCCACGGCGTTCTCGTCGAGCGGATCGAGCTCGAAGTCCGACACGAACGCGACGAACCGCCCGTCGGCGGAGATCGACGGGCCGAAGCTGGCCCCGGCGCCTTCGGCGCCCGCGGCGTCGAGGCTCACCCGGGCGACCGCACCCGTCGTGAGGTTGCGAACGAACACGTCGGAGGTGCCGTTGCCATCGCCCGCGACCAGGTTCGACGAGGTCGACGCGAACGCGACGTGGTTACCACCATCGGCGAGGACCGGGTCGGTGCTCTCCCCGTTCGGCTCCGAGCCGCCGATCGAGAGGCGCTCCACCGCGTAGTAGGGCGGCAGCGCCGCGTGTGCGGGCAGGGCCGGAGCGGCCGCCACGAGGAGGCCGCCGAGGACGGCGCCGATGAGGGACGAGGCGAGGAGTCTGCGCATGCCCGGAGTCTTCCGGGCGGAGTTGGCAGGGAGGTCACCAACGGGTGACGCGCGGGCGACGAACGCCCCAACGAAACACGCCGCGCGTCGCGGTCGCCCCCTGGCCTCAGCCGCGGCCGCGGTAGGTCGCGCGACCCGCCACGGCGTCCTTGTTGAGACGCTTCGTGAGGTGCATCCCCTCGAGCACGAACTCGATGGCGCTCGCCGCTGCCGCCGGCGACTCGCCCACGCCGAGATCCGCGATCACGGCGGCGACCCCGGGAAGGTCGGCGAGGATCGTCGTGTAGCGCTCGCTCGCGACGTCTTCGCCGCAGTTCACGGTGAGCCCGCCTTCGAACGCCGACAGGATCGAGCCGAGATGCTCGGGCTTGACCCGGGCACGGAACACCTCGAGGGTCGCGGCCTGCACCAGCCGTACGAGCACCTGCTCCTCGCGGCCGTCGTCGATCGTCTCGATCTCGACCTTGCCGGCCGTGCTGGGAACGATGGCCTCCAGGTCGGAGATGCGGGGCACCGCCTCGCGCTCGCCCGAGAGTAGCGAGCGACGTACCGCGTTGGCCACGAGCGTCTCGTAGTTGGCGATCGACATGCGTGCCGAGACGCCCGAACGTTGGTTCACGTGCGGCGAGCGTCGCGCGAGCTGACTCACCTCGGCGACGATCTCGGTCATGAACGCCGGCACCGAGATCGCGACCCCGTCGGTCTCGAGGGGCCGGGCCTCCTGCTCGACGATCGTGACCTCGAGCTCGGTGTCGAGCGGGTAGTGGGTACGGATCTGGCTGCCGAAGCGGTCCTTCAGCGGCGTGATGATCCGCCCGCGGTTCGTGTAGTCCTCGGGGTTCGCCGACGCGAACAATACGAGGTCGATCGGGAGCTGGATCTTGTAACCGCGGATCTGCACGTCGCGTTCTTCGAGCACGTTGAGCAGACCCACCTGGATGCGCTCGGCGAGGTCGGGGAGCTCGTTGATCGCGAAGATCCCGCGGTTCGTGCGCGGCACGAGCCCGTAGTGGATCGTCAGTTCGTCGGACAGGTAACGACCCTCGGCGACCTTGATCGGGTCGACCTCGCCGATCAGGTCGGCGATCGAGGTGTCGGGGGTGGCGAGCTTCTCCCCGAAGCGGCGGCTGCGGTGCACCCACTCGATCGGCGTGTCGTCGCCCCGGTCGGCGATGAGGTGGCGCGCGTGCGGCGAGGTCGGATGGTACGGATCGTCGTTGATCTCGCTGCCGGCGACGATCGGCATGTACTCGTCGAGCAACTCGATCATGCCGCGGATCATGCGGGTCTTCGCCTGGCCGCGCTCGCCGAGGAAGATCACGTCGTGCCCGGCGAGCACCGCGTTCGCGAGTTGTGGGATGACGGTGTCGTCGTAGCCCAGGACGCCCTCCACGAGCGGCTCGCCCGACCGCAGGCGCGCGATCACGTTGGCGCGCAACTCCTCTTTGACCGGGCGCGAGACCCAGCCGCTCGCACGCAACTCTCCGAGTGATGCCGGTCGACTCATCGTGGATCCCTCCGTCGGACGCCCGCTCGCGCCGCGCCGGGAGTGTAGGGGTCGTCGGAAGGAGCCAGTCAGGTCGCTGCCGGCCGGGCCGCGATCAATTCGGGTCGTCGGGTACGAAGTCGGGGTCGAGCGAGATCGCCGCGTCGAGGGTCTCGGCGCCGTAGGTCGCGGCGCCGTCGAACACGAGATACGACAACATCGCGTCGTCGGCGACCTCGAAGACGAACTCCCCGGTGGCCGCCTCGCCTCCGGCAAGCGTCGGAGCGAACTCCTCGAACCCGGCGAGCGAGAGCGGTCTCGACCCCCGCGCGTCGCGGTCGTAGACCAAGAACGCGTCCGGCTCCACGGTCTGGGGTTCGAGCGCTCCGTTCTCGATCCACACCTCGACCGCGACGTAACGCGACCCGGGGGGAGGGGTCGCGTCGGTGAACGGATCGGTATGACCGAGGATCCGCAACTTCCAGGTCGCGAGACCGACCTGCGCGGCGTAGACGTAGGGCACCGCGTTCACCGCGACCGGCAGCGGGGGATCGGCGACGGGCGCCCCGGGCGCCGCGGTCGTCGGTGTCGTCGAGGCGACGGCCTCGCGGTCGTCTCCGTCGGACGAGCAGCCGGCGAACCCGACGGCGAGGATCGCCACGACCCCGACCGACGCCGCACCCCGGCGACCGCGCGCCATCACGATCCGCCCGTTCGACGTCGACGGAGCGCGAAGGCCAGCGCCGGAGGCGCGAACATTACGAACGCGACTGCGACGCCGACGGCCACGAAGACGGCGAGCGGCAGCGGGTCGTCGCCGGCCGGGTAGTCCACGGGGCTCGCGTACGCGATCGGTTGCGCGAAGACGGGCGACCCGTCGGCGGCCACCACATTGCCGTCGGCGTCGACGATCGTGTCGGAGGTGACGTCGCTCCCGTCGACGTCCCCGCCACCGGTTCCGTCGTCGGTCGCGCCGGTCCCGTCGCCGGTGCCCGTGCCGGCGCCGCCCGCGGGCACCGTCGTCGCGGTCGCCCCGCCACCGGCGACCGTGGTGGCCGTCGTCGGTCCGTCGTCATGATCCTCGGGGGGCGGTGGCGGAGCCGCGCTCGTGATGAAGTCACCGGTGATCGTCGGGTTCTGACAGGTATTGATGTCGGGTGGCGCCGGGGCGCCCGGGATCTTGCGCACCGCATCGAACCCGTTCTGCACGAGCACCTTCGGAAGCGGCGAGTAACCGAGCTGTTCGGCCTTCTGTTGGCCCGCGCACAAGAAATAGAGGATGAACTTGCCGAGCGCATCGCCCTCGGCCTTCGTGAATGGGCCGCTCTCCGAGGTCGGGACGATGCCGTAGCTGTACGACGACACCGGGTAGGTGCGGTTGTCCGCGAACGTGTAGACGCCCTCGAGATTCTGGGTGTTGTCAGCGTTGAACCGCGCGCCCTGGAGCGCGATCGCGACCGCCTGCGCCGTCGGCTGCACGAAGTAGCCGCCGCGGTTTCGCACCGACAGCACCGGATAGCCGCGCTCCTTCGCATACCCGTATTCCACGTAGGTGATGGCACCGTTGTTGTACGGCGCCGCGACGAAGTTCGCGACACCGTCGGAGAACTGCTGCGCGACGAAACCGAGTCCCGGCGGGTTCGGGTAGATCGATGTCGGGCGGCAGTCGGTACCGAGGCCCCCGACCTGGCAGAACTTCCGCCACTCGTTCGGGGTCTGACTCGCCATGTAGGCCGTGAACTGCGCCGTGGTCCCGGAGCCGTCGGAACGCGTGACGACCTTGATCGGGATGGCCGGGAGTTGGCGACCCTTGTTCTCGGCGACGATGTCGGGGTGATTCCACGTCTTGATGACGCCGGTGAACACCTTGGCGATCGTCGCCGGCGACATCCGGATATCGGTGACGCGCTTGCCCGCGACGTCGAGGTGGTACATGAACGCGGTGCCACCGGCGACGATCGGGAGATAGGCGTACGGGCCGCGCGCCTGCGCCTTGGCGATCTCGTTGATCCCCCCGTCGCCCTCGGCCTGGAAGGGGATCTCCGACACTGCGAAATCGGTCTGGCCGTTGTACCAGAACACCCGACCGGAGGTGGAGCCGACCCCCTGGTAGTTGATCGTGATCCCCTGGCGTGCGACATCCGCGCGCCACTGGTCGACGGCGATCTGGCTCCAGGTCGAGCCCGCACCGTCGACGACGACCGCCGCCGACGCCGCCGGCGGCGACACGACGGCCAGCAGCACGGCGATCACGACGCCGACGGCGATGCCCGCCAGGAACTTGTGGATCGGTTGGCGCATCTCGATCTCCGGGATCATCCGAATCGACCGCGCACGTAGTCGAGGGTGCGCGAGTCGTCGGGTTCGGCGAACATCTTCTCGGTCGTGCCCCACTCGACGATCCGGCCGGGCTCGTTCTCGCCCGCGAGGAAGAACGCACAGCGGTGCGACACGCGTTGGGCCTGTTGCATGTTGTGGGTCACGATCACGATCGTCACGCTCTCGGCGAGTTCGCCGATGGTCTCCTCGATGCGCCGCGTCGACGTCGGGTCGAGCGCGGAGCACGGCTCGTCCATCAACAACACTTGCGGCGAGACCGCGAGGGCTCGTGCGATGCACAGCCGCTGTTGCTGACCGCCCGACAGCGCGCGACCAGGGTCGCCGAGGCGGTTTCGCACCTCGTTCCACAGACCCGCTCGCCGGAGGCACGACTCCACGAGGGCGCGACGCGCGTCGCGGTCGACCTTCAGGCCGGAGAGCCGGAGTCCCGAGACGACGTTCTCGGCCACGGTCATCGCCGGGAACGGGTTGGGCTTCTGGCACACCATGCCGATGCGACGCCGGATGTCGGTGACGGGAACACCGCCCCGGTAGATGTCGACCCCGTCGAGCAGGACCTCCCCGGCCAGGGATGCGGTGGCGACGAGTTCGTGCATACGGTTGAGCGTCCGCAGGAACGTGCTCTTGCCGCAGCCCGAGGGACCGATCAGCGCCGTGACCTCGCGCGGCCGCATCTCGAGCGAGACGTTCTCGAGCACCTTGTTGGTACCGAACCAGCAACTGACGAACCTCGACTCGAGCCCGGCCGCGGCGATCGGCGCCGTCGCGGACGTCGCCGCGATCGCCTGCTCGTCGGGATCGCGGTCGGAGCGCTCGAGTTCCTCGGTGTCGCGGCGGAGGTCGATCATGTTCATGCGAGCCCCTTTCGGGCGAGGCGGGCACGCCGCCGACGGGAGATGTGGTCCGGACCGCGGCCTCCGAGCACGCGCGCGATCACGAACAGGACGAGCACGAGCAACAACAAGACGAGTGCGCCGGTCCAGGCGCGCTGGATCTGCGCGGGTTCGGGGAGTCGGATGAGCCGGAACACGAACAACGGGAGCGCGTCCTGCTTGCCGACGAACGGGCTCCAATTCATCACGAACGCGCCGCCGATCGTGAGGATGAGCGGTGCCGTCTCCCCGATGACGCGCGCGACCCCGAGGATCACCGCGGTCATGAGACCGCTGCGCGCCGTCGGCAGGACGACCTGCCCGGCCATCCGGTACTCGGTCGCCCCGAGCGCCAGCGACGCCTCGCGCAGCCCTCCGGGAACGAGGCGGAGCACGACCTCCGCCGTTCTGGTCACGGTCGGGAGGAACAGCACCGTCAACGACAGCGCACCGGCCGTACCGCTCTGTTCGGCGCCGAGGGCGAGGATGAGCGAGGCGTAGATGAACAAGCCGGCGACGATCGAAGGCACCGCGCTCATCGCGTCGACGAGCATGCGCAACGGACGCGCGAACCGACCGCGGATCTCGTTGAGGTAGATGGCCGACAAGACACCGAGCGGAACCGCGAGCACCGCGGCGAGCCCGACCTGTTCGAGCGTGCCGATGATCGCGTGCGCGCCACCGCCCTCCGTCGAATCGCTGAGCGAACCGACGAACCGCTGGTCTTCCACGAAGAACTGCGGACGCAGCGCGTGGTACCCCTTGCCGATCACGTAGCCGACGATCATGACCAGCGGCACGAACACCGACACCCCGCCGCTCCAGACGACGACCCGGGCGACCTGGTCGCGCGCGCGCAACGGGTCGTGCACCTCGCGGGCGATGACGAAGACGAGCGCGAGGAACACGGCGTACCAGACGACGAAGAAGCCGAGCCCACCCGACAGCGGCGTCAGCCGTTGGAAGACGAGCCAGGTGGTGGCGAAGGCCGAGACGGCGGAGCCGACGACGGTGAGCACGTCGCTGCGCTCGATCCGGCGGATGCGAATGCGCGCGGGCTCGCCATGGCTCGGATCGACCGCGGACCGGTCCCGGCGCGGTGTGGCGGTGACGGCGGTCGTCATACCGGCATCAGATCTCGGTCGCGTCGCCAGAGCGCGAACGACCGACGACCATCGAAGCGAGCGCGTTGACCAACAGGGTCACGGCGAACAACACGAGGCCCGCGGCCATCAGGGCGCTCACCCCGAGATCGTTCGACTCGGCGAACTTCAGCGCGATCAGCGACGGGATGGAGTTCGAGCCCTGCGCGAGGATCGAACCGCGACGGTCGAAGTACGGCGAGATGATGAGGGTCACCGCGATCGTCTCGCCGAGTGCGCGGCCGAGACCGAGCATCGCGCCGCCGATGATGCCGCCCCTCCCGAAGGGGAGCACCACCGAACGCACGACGCCCCATCGCGTGCTCCCCAGCGCCAACGCGCCTTCCTTCTCCCCCGCCGGCGCCTGGGCGAAGACCTCCCGGATCACCGAGGTACAGATCGGGACGATCATCAGCGCGACGACGACGCCGGCGATGAACGTCGACGACGCGAAGTCGCCCGGCGACGACTTCCGCCCGTCGAGATCGACCCCGAAGATCGGGATGAAGCCGAGATGAGCGCTGAGCCACCGGCTGAGACCGATGATGCGTGGCTGGAGGTAGAAGAAGCCCCACAGTCCGAAGATCAGCGACGGAACCGCGGCGAGGAGGTCGATCGTCGAGGTCAGGATCCGCCGTGCCCACGGCGGGGCGTACTCGGTGATGAACAGTGCGGCGAGCACCGAGACCGGCACGGCGATGACCATGGCGACCACCGCGATCTGCACGGTGTACGGCAGCGCCGCGCCGATGCCGTAGGCGCCTCCCTGACCGGCCAACCACTGCTGCTCGGTGAAGAAGCCCCAGCCCGCATCGCGGAACGCGTCCGACCCCCGGTACAAGAGATAGCCGCCGATGAGCGCCATGATCACGAACGTCGTGAAGGCGGCCGCGGTCGCGAGCGCCCGGTAGGCGCGGTCCGCGAGGTCGCGGTGCACGACGATCGGGACGCGCGCCGGTTCCACGCCCCTCGGCAGCTCCGTGACCGTCACGGACACAGACCACACGACGGCCCTGGCCGCCGGGTTGCCCGACGGTGAACGAACCCTGAACATCACCGGAGCAAGCGGTCGCTACCGGTCCGATCCGAGGCTCACCCTGGCAGTCTGGCGCCAGGCCGTCCGACCGTCGCGCCCCGAGGGCCGTCAGAGGAGTTCCACCATGCGCGCTGCGCAACCCACCGCCCGCGCGTCGACGTTGCGTCGCTGTGTCGCCTTCGTCGGCCTCGCACTCGTCGTCGCGAGCGCGATGGTGCTGGTCACCGGCCCGCCGGCCCGCGCGGAGGGAGCCCGGACGATCACCGCCGAGCCGGCCGACGACCTCGGCCGCGAAGTCGTCAAGGTCCGCTGGGCCGGTTTCACGCCGTCGCGCCAGGACGGCAGCTTCGGCGTGATCATCGTGCAGTGCCCCGCGAGCCCGACCACGCTCGCCGATTGTCACCTCGCGCAACCGTTCCCACTGCCCGAGGAGGGAAATCGAATCCTCGGTTTCACCGGAGGCGACGGCAGCGGGTCGGCGTACTTCGAGGTTCGGCCCGCGACCGACCTCCCGGCCCTCGATTGCTCCGCGACGACCCCGTGTTCCATCCTCGCCTACGAGAACGACGGCATCGCGCCTCCGCTCGACGCGCTCCCGACCACTGCGGTCATCGCGCCGATCCGGTTCGGCCGCAGCCCCGCCGACTGCCCGCCGGTCGTCGACTTCGATCTGCGCGCCGACGGTTCGGCGTCGGCCGCTCCCGCGTTCTACCGCTGGGCCGGCGAGCGCTGCGACGGCGCCGACGCTCAGGTCATCGACTACACCGAAACCTCGTCCACGACGGGCCGCGAGAACTTCTTGGCCGGGCTCGTCGACCTGGGCGTCACGCCCGTGCCCGCGAGCGACGAGGAGCTCGCCGCACATCCCGACCATCCCGAGTTCGCGTACGCGCCGCTCGACATCACCGCGGTCACGATCGTGTTCAACATGAAGGATCCGTTCACCGGCGAACGCATCGAAGATCTCGTGCTGTCACCCCGACTCGTCGCGCGCCTCGTGACGAACTCGTCGACGGAGAGCTGGCTGAACGATCCCGAACTCCGGCGCCTCAATCCGACGACGCGCTTCCCGAGCACCTCGGTCGCCAAACCGTTGTTGCGCGCCGAACGAGACGCCGACGCGCGCTTCCTCACCGACTGGATGTCGCGGGGCGACGATGCCGAGGCCTTCTTGGATGGCAACGACCGGTTCCGCGTGCCGATCAACCCCCGCTATCGCGACTACTCGTACCCGGTGGAACTCTTCGAGGCCGTCGACGACGGCGACCAGAGTTACCTCCCCCGCACCGGACAGAACAACGTCGCACTCCGCGCGTTCTACGGCGTCGCACCGAACGGATCGCTCCCCCAACCTCCCGAGCTGTACGGGTTCGTCGGTGTCGTCGACCTCCCGACCGCGCGACGATTCGGCCTCCCCGCCGCACGCATCATCAATGCCGCCGGCGAAGCGATCGCGCCAACCGAAGCCGCGGTGATCGCGGGCTTCGAGGCGATGGTCGAGTCCGACGCGGGCACGCTGCTCCCGGACTTCACCACCGAGGTCGCCGGCGCGTATCCGCTCGTGAAGGTCGACTACGCGATGGTACCGATCCGGCCCGAGTCCGACGAGCAGGCCGGTCAGCTCCGCGGGCTCCTCGAGTACGCGGTCGAGGGCGGTCAGGACGTCTTGCCGAAGGGCTACCTCCCGCTCCCCGATCGCCTGCGCGACGAGACCCGGGAGATCGCCGACGGCCTGGTGGGGCCCGCCGCGGCAACCACGACCACCACGGTGACGACGACCTCGGTCCCGCCCCCGACGACGCCCTTCGACCCGAACTGTTGCAGCGGCGGCTACGACGGCGGCGGCAACATCGGTGGGGGCGCGGGGAGCGAGGTCACGACTGCCACCACCCGACCCGCGACCGAGCCCACCACCACGACGACCGCCGTCGACGATACGACCACGACGACCGCGTACTCGGGGGCGCCGCTGCCGGTGCGCGGTGAACGTGTCGGACTCTCGATCATGCTCGGCGGCGCCGGCCTTTCCATGATCGGCTGGGCCGGTGCCGGCGCTCGTCAGGCCCGCGCGCGTCAGGCCCGGGCGCGGCTGCGACGCCGGCCGGCCGCTGCGGGGCGACGGCCGTGAGCGCGGTCGTGGAAGAACGGGTCGACGACGTCGAAGTCGGCACCACGGAGGTCGGCACCACCGAGGGAGCCGGGCACGTCGCGGTCACCGCCGCCGTCGAGCCCGAACCGAGCGCGGTCGGGCTCGACCGCGACGACCTTCGTCGGATCGTCCGGCGCGGCATGCTCGCCTTCAGTGCATTCGTCGTCGGATTCCTCGCGTTCGTGCTGCTCGGTTCCGTCCTGCCCCACGCGCGTGCGCAGGCCGGCCTGCAGCGCCGTTTCGAGGCCGAACTCGCGAACGCGGTCGCCCCGGTGAACGACCCGATCGCCGCGGGAAGGCCCATCGCCGTGCTCGACATCCCGGCGCTCGGCGTGCACGAGGTCGTCGTCGAGGGAACGACGAGCGCACAGCTCGCCAAGGGGCCGGGCCACCTGCGCTCCAGTGCGCTGCCTGGTCAGCCCGGAACGAGCATCGTGCTGTGCCGACGCCTGGCCTTCGGCGGGCCCTGCCGCCATCTCGACCGCCTCGAGCCCGGCAGGCGCATCGTCGCGACCACCGGTCAGGGCACTGTGACCTACGCGGTGACCGGTATCGAACGTGCCGCCGCCGACGACGCGCGGGTCTTCGACCACGCGGGCAGCACGCTCGTGCTCGTCACGATGGACCCGCCGCTGTTCGGATCGAGTCGCCTCGTCGTACGCGCCGAACCCGTCGGCGACCTCCAGCCGCGAGGAACGCGAGCGCCCGCTGCGCCACTCGACATCGACGAACTCGGTCTCGCGGGTGATCGCAGCGCGGCGGGGATCCTCCTCGTGTGGCTCGAAGTCCTCGCGGTCCTGGCGTGTGGCGCGGTGATCTTGTTCCGACGCTGGTCGCGCTGGCCCGCCTACCTCGTGAGCGCACCGCCGTTGCTCGCCTGCACGTGGCTCGTCTACGAGCAGTTGGCACGACTTCTCCCCGCGACGCTCTGAGCGACGACGCCAACGCGTCTCGCGAAGTTCAGCCGACTGCAACCTCGCCTCGCTTCGCGGTTCAACTCCACCTGTTCCACTGGGCTCGGCCCGCGACCGACGTGGGCATCGACTGGGAGGCAACCCCTTGAAACGAACCCTCACGAAGCTCGCCGCTGCCGGCGCGCTGGTGGCGGTCGGTGTGTCCGGCATGGCGCCGATGGCGCACGCCGGCGACGACAGCACCGTCCGCGTGCTGAGCAACGCGGGCTCCGACACCACCTATCCCGTCATGGAGGCGTTGGCGTACGCGTACAACCTCAACCCGACCTACAACGCCGATGGCGACCTGATCGTCAGCGTTCCGCCGCTCCACGCGGTCTCCGACGACCTCGAAGCCGCCGAAGCCCTGTTCACCGACAAGTCGTGGATCGCCGCGGCCCGCAAGGCATGGCCCACGGGCGAGGTCGTTCCCGCCGACGCGAGCTGCACCTACGACCGCCACTTCGGCGGCCAGGGCGCCATGGACAACAACAACGACGGCGACGTGCTCGACGCCGGCGACACCCGCTACCAGCAGAACGCCGTCGACTACAACGCCGACGCCGACACCACCGACCCCGGCGAGGTGACCCGCTACGGACAGGTCGCTCCCAACGGCTCGTCGTCGGGACGCACGTACGCGCTCGACTCGGCGAACAACCCGATCGACTGCGTCGACCTGGTCCGTTCTTCGAGCGCACCGAGCGTTGCCCAGCAGGTGAACTTCGACACCTGGGCGTTCGCGCTCGACGCGGTCGGCTGGACGTACTTCCCCGGCAACACGCACGGGGTGCTCGCGATGACCCAGGCACAGCTCGGCCAGGTGTACACCTGCGCCACGGCGAACATCGACGGCAACATCGACGGCGACTTCAACGACGTCGGCGACCAGGCCACCGGTCAGCCCAAGCTCCGTTACTGGGGTGACCTCAGCGGCAACCCGGCCGACCTCGACCCGATCAAGGCGTACCGGATCCAGCTGGGTTCGGGAACCGGTGACGACGTGGCGAAGACGCTCTTCGGTCTCGCCGCGCAGACCGACATCGGCTCGAACTGCACGGGTGGCGCCAACGCCTGGTACCCGACCGTGCAGGAGCACGACTGCCGCAACGTGACCGACGTCGACAAGCCCGACGCACTCTGCTCGTTCGGCTACTCCCGTTGGAAGCTGCAGAGCAAGAGCATCGAGTTCGACAAGCGCAACGGTGCCAAGTTCGGTGCCTTCGCCATCGGTGCCGGTACTCCGATCCTGCCCACGCCTTCGACGATCAGCGAGACTGCCGCGACGAACTACGACGCGAGCCGTTACGTCTACACGCTGATCACGAAGAACCAGGACGGAACGGGGACCGACCTCGCGGCGTTCAACGACGCGCTCACGTTCACGGGCGTCGAGGCCGACCCCGACGGTGCGGGTCCGTTGCTCGCAACGCCTGGGTACGTGTGCAGCAACGCGGCCTCGAAGGTCATCAAGGCCTTCGGCCTCGTGACCATCAAGAAGGGCACGACCGACGCGGGTGATGCCACCTACGGTCAGTCGTACTGCCGCCACAACAAGTACTCCATCACCTGATCGGCGCCTTCGCCCCGCACCACCGACGGCCCGGCCTCACGGCCGGGCCGTCGCGCGTCGTGGCCCGACATCTTCGCTCGCGACATTCCGATTCGTGAGCCCGAGTTCACCCGTGGTTCATCCGGAGGCCAGGACCCGGTTCGCCGTTCCCGCGACGATCGTGCCGTCGTTCAACGAGCCTCGGAGGCCGTCGTGTCAGGTTCCACCGTTTCGAGTCGTGCCTCGCGTCGGCGCCGTCTCGCTGCAGCGTTCGCCGGCGTGGCCGTTGCTGCCGCGACCGTCACCGCGACCGCGCCCGACGCCGGAGCCGGCGTCGTCGTCGCCGGTACCCGGCTGGTGGCCGGGATCGCCGGCGCCGAACCCACCGGCGAGATCGTCGAGCCGCAGGTCACCCCCGACCGCACCTGGCTCACGTTCAGTTCCGACGCCACGAACCTCGTCCCCGGTGACACCAACGGTGTCGGCGACGTGTTCGTCAAGAACCTCGAGACCGGAACGCTGCGTCGGATCACCGGCCTCGACGGGACCGAATCGGACTCCGACTCGTACAACCCGACGATCTGCGACGACGGCTCGGTGATCGCGTTCACCACCGACACCGATCTGTACGACCTCGACTTCGACACCAACGGGTCGAGCGACGTCTACCTCTACGACCGCGACACCGACGGTGACGACGTGTACGACGAGGTCGGCGCGTCGAGCCTCTACCGGATCAGCATCGACCCGAGCGGGCTCGAGACCGACTTCGGCGCCTACCAGGCCGTCATCAGCGGCGACTGCAATTGGGTCGCGTTCGTCACCGCGGACCCCCTCGCGGCGAGCGACCAGAACGATTCCGACGACGTGTACGTGCGGCACACCGATCCCACCGAGGAGTACCTCCGTCGGATCTCGAACGGATCGAGTCCCGAAGGTGGCGGTGGGTTCCTGCCGTCGCTGAGCGCCAACGGACGCCACGTCGTGTACGCCTCGTTCGCCTCCGACATCGCCGCCGGCGGCCAGGGCTTCAAGTTCGGCTACTACCTGCGCGACCGCGACGCCGACAACGACGGCATCTACGACGAAGGTGGCGCCGGCCGCACCGACGAGTACGTGAACCAGTCCAGCGCCGGCGTGATCGCCACCGGCGGCCCCGACTTCACGAGCCCGGCCGCCATCACCCCAGACGGTCGCTGCGTCGCGTTCCGTTTCTTCAACGGCTTCCAGCTCACACCCGAATCGGCGACCGTCGCCGACGCGGTGTTCCTCCGCGACCGCGCGGCATCGACGACGGAACTCATCAGCAAGAACAACGACAACCTCGCCGCGCTCGACACGCTCCGCCCCGCGGTGTCGCCCGACTGTCGCTACGTGACCTTCGACGCGCAGGACGCGTTCCTCCTCGACGAGAACCCGTCGACCGGTCGCGACGTGTACCTGCGCGATCGCACGAACGGCACGCTCGACGTACTGTCGACCCCGGGCGACGGCTCACCCCAGTTCGGGTCGAACCAGAGCACGCAGGTGTTCGACGATGCTGCTGCGCTCATCGTCTCGAGCAACGCGAAGGTCGGCGGCGCGACCGGCGGCAGCGGCGCTCGCGACGCGTTTCTCCTCGAGCTCACCGAGGCCGACACGACCGCACCGCTCGGACTCGCGCTCAACACCGGCGCGTCGCGCTGGACATTGCAGTCGCTGCACCCGCTGTCGTGGTACGCGTCCGACGACAGCGGCCCGCCGACGATCGCCATCCAGCGTCGGATCGCGTCGTTCGACGGCAAGTACACCGACTGGGCCGCGTACCGGTCGACGCTCGGACCCGGCGGCTGGAGCGCGGCGATGCGCGACGGCCAGACGCAGTGCTTCGTTGCTCGGGCGACCGACGCCGCGGGCAACGCCACCAGCCTGTCGGCCAAGTCGTGCGTCGCCCGGCCGATGACGAGTCGCAGCCTCACGTTCTCGACGGGCAAGTACCCGTGGATCAAGCGGGCGACCACCGCTGCGTACGGTGGCCAGTACCTCTATTCGGCGACGAAGGGCGCGGCGTTCTCCCGATCCAAGATCGTGGCGACCCGGGTCGCGGTCGTCGTCACCCGGTGCAAGGGTTGCGGCACCGTCGACGTGTACTGGAACAACAAGAAGATCAAGTCGCTGAACCTCAACGACACCCGCACGCGGTACCAACAGGTGCTGGAGGTGGCGTCGTTCACGCGGGCGACCTCGGGCACGCTCAAGGTCGTCGTGACGAGCAGCGGCAAGCGCGTCTACGTCGAAGGAGTCGGCGTCTACCGGCAGCTCTGATGCGATCGCGGCAGGGCGTCCGATCGCGTCGTAGCGTGCTCGCGCGATGGACGACGCCGGGACCACGGACCTCGACGGGACATGGCGGATCCATGCCGGTGAGCGCGAGCTGACCAAGACGTTCGCGGAGCCCGATCACGACGATTCGGCATGGGCCGAGCTCGTGCTCCCCGCGCACTGGCGCGCGGCCGCGACCCTCCACTCGCACGACGGTCCGGTGCTCCACCGACGCCGGTTCGAGCGCGAGCGCCTCGACTGGGGCCGCCGCGCCTTCCTCGAGTTCGACGGCATCTTCTACTTCGGCGACGCGTGGCTCGACGGCGACTACCTCGGCACCACCGAGGGCTACTTCGCGCGGCATGCATTCGAGATCACCGAACAGCTCCTCACCGACGAGCAGCACGTCGTCGCGGTGGAGGTCGCGAACCCGCGCCAGTCCGATCGGACCGCGAAGCGAACGGTGACCGGGATCTGGGGTCAGTGGGACGCGATCGACCCGGCATGGAATCCGGGCGGCATCTGGCGGCCGGTCCGCGTCCGGGAGACCGGGCCCGTGCGGATCGCGCGCTGCCGGGTGCTCTGCGTCGAGGCCGGGGTCAGCCGCGCTCGTCTCCAGATCGACCTGTCGCTCGATGCCGGCCAGTTCCCACCCGACGCCTGCCGTCTCGACCTCGTCGTGAACGACGAGTCGGGCGCGATCCTCGCGACGTCGTCGCGCGAGCTCGCGCTCGCCACGGGAACCACCGATCTGCGCGCGGAGATCGACGTCGAGTCGCCACCGCGATGGTGGCCCGCCGAGCTCGGTGACCCGCAGCTCGTTCACCTCGCCGTCACGCTCGACGTCGACGACCGCACGAGCGATCACTGCCGGCTCCGTACCGGATTGCGCGAGATCAGCATCGACGACTGGATCTTCACGGTGAACGGCGAACGCCTCTTCATCCGCGGGGCCAATCACGGGCCGACGCAACTCGACCTCGCGGCAGCATCGCGCGACGACCTGCGCCGCGATGTCGAGCTCGCGCTCGCGGCGAACCTCAACCTGTTGCGACTCCACGCGCACGTGACACGACCCGAGCTCTACGACGCGGCCGACGAACTCGGCCTCCTGCTCTGGCAGGACTTCCCGCTCCAGTGGGGCTACGGCCGCAGCGCACGGCACGGCGCGGTGGCGCAGGCGCGTTCGATGGTCGACCTCCTCGGCCATCACCCGTCGATCGCGATGTGGTGTGCACACAACGAGCCGCTCGCGGTCGACGACACCGGCACGACGGTGACCCCGAAGCTGCTCGCCCGCCTCGCGACCGCGATGTTCCTGCCGTCGTGGAACAAGGACGTGCTCGACCGCAGCGTCGCGCACGCGATCGCCGCGGCCGACCCGACCCGCTTCGTCGATCGCCACTCGGGCATCCTTCCGGGGCCGGCGAGCTTCGGGACCGATTCGCACCTGTACTTCGGCTGGTATCACGGCACGGCCGACCAACTCCCGGCGGCGCTGCGCGCCGTCCCCAGCCTGGCCCGGTTCGTGAGCGAATTCGGCGCGCAGTCCGTCCCACACACCGACGACTTCTGCGCGCCCGACCGGTGGCCGAACCTGGACTGGAGCGACCTCGAGGGAGCGCACTGCCTGCAGCGTCGGCGGCTCGACGATCGCGTCCCCGCCGGAGCACACGCGACGTTCGCGTCGTGGCGCGACGCCACCCAGCGATACCAGGCGGCCCTCCTCCAACTCCAGATCGAAGACCTCCGGCGACTCCGCTACACGCCGACGGGCGGCTTCTGCCTGTTCTCGTTCGCCGACGCGCACCCCGCGATCAGCTGGTCGATCCTCGACCATGCCCGGGTCCCCAAACTCGCCCACGACGCCGTCCGCGCCGCGTGCCGGCCGCTCCTCGCGCTCGTCGACCCGCGTTCCGGGCTCGTCCACGTCGTCAACGACACCCGCCGCGCGCTCGACGGGGCCGTCGTCACGGTCACGGTCGACGGGCGTGAGCACCGGTTCGGCGGCGACGTCCCGCCCGACTCGATCGTCTACGTCGGGACGGTCGACCTCGGCGGCGCCGGCTCGACGCCGGTCGTCACGACGTCGCTCGTCCATCCCACGATCGACCGCATCGACCACACCCCCGCCCCCCAAATCACGAACCGGCGTCGTCAAGACTCGCTCCGCGTCGTCTGACGACGCCGGTTCGGTTCCGGGTGGGGCGCGCCGCGGTTCTGATTCCCGAACCGCGGGTCGCGCGTCCGCGATTCGGGGTCGCGCGCCCGACCGGAAGTAGCGTCTCGCCGCACTCGCGTCCCGGGGGAGAACAGATGGCGACGACGATCGGACGGTCGGCGGTCGAGCCGATCAGGACCACGAAGCGCAAGGCGCCGTGGCCCGTCGAGTTCTATCGTTCGGCGGTCGGCAAGAAGTGGGTGATGGCCATCAGCGGCATCATCCTCCTCGGCTTCGTGCTGACCCACATGATCGGGAACCTCAAGCTCTACCTGAGCCGCGAGGAGATCAACCTCTACGGCGAGGCGTTGCGCGAGATCCCCGGTCACCTGCTGCCGCGCACCGTGTTCCTCTGGACGGTCCGGCTGGTGTTGATCGGAGCGTTCGCCGCGCACATCCACGCGGCGTACTCGCTCACCGTGCTCAACCGGAAGGCCCGGCCCGTCCGTTATCAGTCGCCGCGCGACTACGTCGCGGCGTCGTTCGCGGCCCGGACGATGCGCTACACGGGAACGATCGTCGCCCTGTACGTCGTCTTCCACCTGCTCGACCTCACCGCCGGGACCGCGAACGGCGATGACTTCCGCCGCGGCGACCCGTACAACAACCTGGTCCGCAGCTTCGAGCGGCCCGCGGTGGCGATCTTCTACATCCTCGCCAACCTCGCGCTCGGCGTGCACCTGTTCCACGGCGCGTGGAGCATGTTCCAGAGCCTCGGGATCAACAACCCGCGGTACAACCTCGCCCGCAAGCGCTTCGCCCAGGGCTTCGCGGCCCTCGTGGTGATCGGCAACGTCAGCTTCCCGATCGCGGTGATGGCGGGCGTCGTCGAGAAGGCCTGCGACGGCAAGCAGTACGACCCGGTCGAGCAGTGCGACGACGACAGCGGCGCGTTCGCCGAGAAGGAGGACGTCTCGTGACCCTCGACTCCAAGATCCCCGACGGGCCGATCGCCGAGAAGTGGACGAACCACAAGTTCGAGTCCAAGCTCGTCAACCCGGCCAACAAGCGCAAGTTCAAGGTGATCGTCGTCGGGACCGGACTCGCCGGCGCCTCCGCCGCCGCGACCCTCGCCGAACTCGGCTATCAGGTGCAGGTGGTCACGTTCCACGACTCGCCGCGCCGCGCGCACTCGATCGCCGCGCAGGGCGGGATCAACGCCGCCAAGAACTATCCGAACGACGGCGACAGCGTGCACCGCCTGTTCTACGACCCGGTCAAGGGCGGCGACTTCCGTGCCCGCGAGGCCAACGTGCACCGGCTCGCCGAGGTCTCGGTCGACATCATCGACCAGTGCGCGGCGCAGGGCGTGCCGTTCGCCCGCGAATACGGCGGGATGCTCGACAACCGCAGCTTCGGTGGCGCGCAGGTGAGCCGCACGTTCTATGCCCGCGGCCAGACCGGTCAACAGCTCCTGCTCGGCGCCTACCAGGCACTCGCACGCCAGG
>SXJQ01000054.1 GCA_005779345.1 Actinomycetota bacterium | reverse complement strand
GCGCTCGCGGCCCGCGCGTTCTGCGACGATCCCGACGCCGAGGTGACGGCCGCGTACCGGTTTCTCACCGCGCGCGGCCGGTACCGTCAGGTCGAGTTGCCGCTCACGCCGCGCGTTCTCGCGCGCATCGACCACGTAGTCGCCACGATCATCGACCTCGCCGAGGCGGGCCTGTTCCCCGACCGAGTCGATCAACCGACGAGTCGCGGGGTGGCGTGGCCGACGCTCGCCGATCCCAACGGACTCGCGCAGGGCGACCTCGCGAACGCCTGGGACCGCAAGCGTCGCGACCCTGCGCTCGCTGCGTACGTCGCGCTCGCCGAGCCCGAGGCGTCCGCGCGATGACGACCGAACCGACGACGACCGAACCGACGACGACCGAACCGACGACGACCGAACCGACGACGACCGACGACGAGGCCGCCCGCAGCGCGATTCGCTCCGATCTCGGAGCTTCGCTCTTCGTCGAGGCGGGCGCGGGCGCGGGCAAGACGAGCGAGTTGGTCCGGCGCATCACCGCCCTCGTCGTCGAGGCCGGTGTGCCGATCCGCGAAGTCGCGGCGATCACCTTCACCGACAAGGCCGCGTCCGAACTGCGCGACCGCGTGCGAGCGGCACTGGAGCGCCACGCGGCCACCGGCGACGCTGCGGCGCGCGTCGCCCTCGACGAACTCGACGACGCCGCCATCGGGACGCTCCACGGCTTCGCTCAGCGCCTCCTCGTGGAGCACCCGGTCGAGGTCGGGTTGCCTCCGGCGATCGAGGTCCTCGACGAGGTCTCCTCGCAGCTCGCGTTCGCCGATCGCTGGAGTCGCGCCCACGACCGAATGTACGAACGGCCCGAACTCGAACGGACCCTGCTCCTGGCGGCGGGGTGTGGAATCGGCGAGCACCACCTGCGCGAGCTCGCGCATCTCGCCGACGACAACTGGGACCTCGTCGCGGAGCGTTGCGTCGAACCGCCGGTCGATCCGCCGCCGCTCAGCGCAGCGCGGCTCGTCGCCGCGGTGCGCGCCGTCGTCGACCGCTCGATCGAATGCACCGACGACACCGACGCGCTGCTCGGACGTCTCGGCGAGTTCGCGGTCTTCGCCGATGCCCTCGACGCGGCAGGCGACGAGGTCGAGACACTCGATCTGTTGCGTGACTCGGCGCCCTCGCATCGCGTGTCGACGCGCGGCCGGAAGGGCAACTGGCCCGACATCGCCGCGATTCGCGCCGAGGTGGTGGCGTGCGGCGCGTTGAAGGACCAGATCGTCGCCGACCTGGTCGACCCGGTGCTGCGGCGCATCACTCACGAGGTCGCGTCCTTCACCCTGCGGGCGGCCGACGAGCGACGCCGCGAAGGCCGTCTCGAGTTCCACGACCTCCTCGTGCTCGCGCGCGCGCTGCTCCGCGACCCGACGCACGGCGCCGCCGTGCGCGCCCAACTCGCCCGGCGGTATCGGCGCCTCCTCCTCGACGAGTTCCAGGACACCGACCCGATCCAGATCGACCTCGCCGTCCTGCTCACCTCCGACGATCCGAGCGCGCACGAACGGCCGTGGCACGAGGTCGTCCCCGAACCCGGTCGACTCTTCGTCGTCGGCGACCCGAAGCAGTCGATCTATCGATTCCGGCGTGCCGATATCGAGATGTTCTTGCGCGCGCGGACATCGCTCGAGTCCGACGTGATCGAGCTGTCGCGCAACTTCCGCACCGTCGCCCCGGTGATCGACTACGTGAACCATGTGTTCTCGCGGCTCATTGCCCACAAGCCCGGCGCGCAGCCCGAGTACCGGCCGCTGGTCGCGGTACGGGGCGCACCGCCGGTCGGGCCGCCCGTCGCGCTGCTCGGGGTTGCCCCGATCGCGGCGCCCGCGGGTGCCGACGTGCAACGCGAGGCCGAAGCCGAAGCGGTCGCCGGTGCGATCTCCACCGCGATCGCGCAGGGTTGGTCGGTCGACACCAACGACGAGACGCCCGACGGATCGGGGTGGCGCCCCGCCGCGTACGGCGACGTGTGCGTGCTCCTGCCGGCCCGAACCTCGCTCCCGTTCCTCGAACGCGCGCTCGACGCGGTCGGAATCCCCTACCGCGCGGAGACCTCGTCGCTCGTCTACACGACGCGCGAGGTGCGTGAGCTGTTGCTCGCACTCCGCGCCGTCGACGACCCCACCGACTCCGCCGCCATGGTGAGCACGCTCCGCAGTTCGCTCTACGGCTGCGGCGACGACGATCTCTTCGACTACAAGGTCACGCACCGCGGATCGTGGAGCCTGCACGCGCCCGCACCCACGACGCTGCCGGGCGACCACCCGGTCGTGCAGGGCATCGCACACCTCCGCTCGCTGCACGACGATCGCCACTGGCATGCGCCGAGCGAACTCCTCGAACGCCTCGTGCGCGACCGGCGGGTACTGGAGCAAGGATTCGCCACACGCCGACCGCGCGACCTGTGGCGCCGCGTGCGTTTCGTGATCGACCAGGCTCGGGCGTTCGCCGATGCCGGCGGCGGCGGGCTGCGCGACTTCCTCCGCTGGGCCGACCAGCAGAGCATCGACGGCGCACGTGTCGTCGAAGCCGTCCTCCCCGAGACCGACGACGACGCGGTTCGGATCCTCACGATCCACGGCGCGAAGGGTCTCGAGTTCCCGATCACGATCCTCTCGGGAATGACCACCGAGGCCGGCGGACGACGCAGCGGGGTCAGGCTGGCATTCCCGCCGACCGGCGGGTTCGCAGTGCGGTTCTCGACCGCGCTCACCACCGCCGAATTCGACCAGCAACTCGCGCTCGACGAACAGATGGACTTCGAAGAGCGGCTCCGGTTGCTGTACGTGGCCGCGACCCGGGCGCGCGACCACCTCGTCGTCTCGGTGCACCGACCCGCGAAGCCCCGAAGCGACGACCCTGCTCGCGCGACGTACGCGCAGATCATCTGGAAGGCGTGCGGCGACGCGACCGAGGTGTGGGCCGAGTCGGACCCCGAGACCGCGCGGCGCGGCCCCGGCGACACGCCGCCCCAGCGGTCACCCACCCACGTCGGCCCTGCCATCGACATCGCGACCTGGCGCGCCGAGCGCGCGGCGTTGCTCCACCGCGCCCGAGTGCCGCGTTCGCTGTCGGCGACGGCCATCGCATCGGCCGCGGCCGCGACCACGGCGGCTGTCGAGCCCGAACCCGTTCCCCAACCCGAGCCCGACGATCCCGGGTTGCGCAAGGATCCCCGCGACCTCGAGCTACCTCCGTGGCAGCGCGGGCGCTACGGAACCGCGATCGGCCGCGCCGTACACGCGGTGCTCCAGACGATCGACCTCACGACCGCCGAAGGTCTCGACACTGCCGTCGCAGCCCAGGCGGCGGCCGAAGGTGTCCTCGGCGCCGAGACGAGGATCGCGGCGCTGGTCCGCAGTGCGCTGGCGAGCGACACCGTGCGCGCCGCGATCGACTCCGGTGCAGTGTGGCGGGAGAGCTACGTGGCGACGACGATCGGGGACCGGATCGTCGAGGGCTACGTCGACCTCGTGTACCGCAGCTCCGCCGGGCTCGTGGTGGTCGACTACAAGACCGATGCCATCGCCTCGGAGGCCGACCTCGCGGCCAAGCTCGACCGGTATCGGCTCCAAGGGGCCACGTACGCGCTGGCGATGGAGCGAGCGACCTCGGAGCCGGTCGCGGCCATGGTGTTCGTCTTCTGCACCGAAGGTGCCGCCCGGGAGGTCGCGGTCGGCGACCTCGCCGCGGCGATGGCCGAGGTCGAGGCGATCACCCGGTCCTGAACGCCCGACCCTCGAAGCCGCCCGCGCGAGCGAGTGAGGCGAACGAGTGAGGCGAACGAGTGACGCGAACGAGCCATGGGCCGTTCGCCAACGTGCGGATATCCCCCGAAATGTGCTATTCAGCGCATGGCTCCCGAATCGGGAGCCGGCGCACGGACCAGGGCGAGGGGGTGGGCCGGTGCCGCTGCTGGGAGACGACGACCTGCCCGAGGACCTGCGCGTGCCCGCGACGAAGCGCTCGCGGTGTCCCTTCTGCGCGGTCGAACTCCCCTCCGCGAACCTGGCCCTGTGTCCCGGCTGCGTGAAGATGCTCGGCCTGCGGTGCGCGACGTGCGCCGCCGTCTCGCCGCTCGAGGCCGAGACGTGCGAGTCGTGCGGCGAACGTCTGCAGAGCGAGCGCGGGCCAGGGCCTTCGGCGAGTGAGGTCGTCGTGGCCGCGGGCAACGCCGTGAGCCGCGCAGCAGTTCGCGCCAACCGACGTGACTTCCTCGCGGTCGTGCTGCCGACTGCCGGCTCGTTCGTGGCACTGTCGATCGGGGTCGTCGAACACGCCTTCTCGCCATGGGTCGCGACCGTCATCGCCGGCGCCGTCGTCGCCGTGGCGCGCGGTCCGGCGCGCGACAGCCGCGGCGCGCTCCGACTCGATCCGAATCAGCAGGTCGTCGACCGTGCCGAACGCGC
>SXJQ01000053.1 GCA_005779345.1 Actinomycetota bacterium | reverse complement strand
GACTTCGCACAGGGTGTGCAGCAGTTCTCCACCGGTACCTGTGGAGAACGCGGCAGCGCCCGGGCCGGTGTCGTTCCCGGTCAGCGGTCGGGGTCGTCCCAGGTCGCCTTGGCGCCGCTGTGGCCGACGTCGATGATGGCGACGGTCGCACCGATCGCCGTGACGAGCGCACCGACGACGAGTACTCCGGTCACGACCTTGGCCGAGGGCATCGACCGGACGCGGCGCCCGATCGGGTCGGCGAAGGTGACGAGCGCGGCCATCACGGTCACGCCGATCGCCCACGGCAGGACCGTCTCGCCCCGCTCGGTGTGCTCTTCGACCAGTGCCGTCTCGTCGACCCGCTCCTCGAGAGCCTCGCCGCTGCCCTGGGCGAGGCCGACCGCGAATGTCGCGAGCAGCGCCAGCCCAAGAATCACCGGTGCGTACGCGCGCCGAGCCTTGGCGACGAACGCGATCACGATGAGGCCGATCGCGGCGATCGGCAACAGCACGACCGCGGCGTGCACCACCAAGGGGTGGGCGGGGAGGCCGAACAGCGTCTCGATCTCCATGGTGGGCGACCTCGCCTCTCGGTCCGGGTCAGGCTTCGGGAGCGATCTCGACCCGGTCGGCACCGCGTTTGCGGGCCTCCTCGAGTGCACGCCCCGATTGGCCGACGAGTTCGGCGGCCCCGAGCGCGTGGCTCGGGTAACACGCGACGCCCGCGCTGACGGTGAGCGCATCGCCGATCGGCGACCCGAGCAACGTGCCGCGCACTCGTTCGGCCGCCCACACCGCGCCGGATTCGGGGGTGTCTTCGAGGATCGCGCCGATCATCAGTTCGCCGAGCCGGCAGGCCGAGTCGCTCTCACGCAGGGTCCGGCGAAGCACGTCGCCCACGACGCCGAGCGCCTGCGCCCGCGTGGCTTCGTCGGCATCGCCGAGCCCGTCGACCTCGAAGATCACGACCGACAAGGGCCGCAGCGATCGGCGCGCGGCCGCGACCTGTTGCTGGACCAGCACCGCGAAGTACCGCTCGTCGTAGAGGCCGGTGGCCGGATCGAACGCGTGCTCGGCCTTCTCGCGGGCCGACTCGGGGGTGGTGGCGCGGGCCAACTCCTCTTCGAGGGTGGCCGAGAGCGCGTCGAGTTCGCGGCTCAGGCGTTGGATGTCGCGCCGCGCGCCCCGCAACGAGTCGCTCGTCGTGCGGGCCTCGCCGCCGAGCGCTGCCGCAGCCGTCCCGGCCACGACACCGAAGCCGCCCGCCACCACACCCCACCAGGCCGCGCTCGTGGCCACGGCCACGACGCCGGCGCAGAGTGCGGCAATGGCCGCGACGACAGAGACACCCACTCGACGGTCGAGCATCGTGGGTCTCATCGGCCGTTTTCGCCGTCGGCATGAGCGATCTCGGGCCCGAGGACGAGGTCGGCGATGTCGCTCATGATCTCGGCGAGGCGGTAGTCCTTCGGCGTGTAGATGCGTGCGACTCCCGCGGCGCGCAGCGTGACCTGGTCGGCCTCGGGGATGATCCCGCCGACCACGACGGGGACGCCGACGCCCTCGGCACGGAGCAACCGCAGCGTTTCGGGCACCAGGTCGAGGTGGCTCCCCGACAGGATCGACAGGCCGACGATGTCGACGTCTTCGTCGCGCGCCGCCGCGGCGATCTGCGCGGGCGTGAGTCGGATGCCCTGGTACACGACCTCCATGCCCGCATCACGTGCCGCGACCGCGATCTGTTCGGCGCCGTTGCTGTGCCCGTCGAGCCCGGGCTTGCCGACGAGGATCCGGATCGGCGCGCCCCGTCGATCGGCAGCGTCGCGGATGCGCTCGCGGACCGCGACGAGACCGTCGGTGGCCGCGACCGCGACCCGACCGACGCCGGTGGGCGCGCGGTATTCGCCGAACGCGTCGCGCAGGGTCGCGGACCACTCGCCGACGGTGCCGCCGGCGCGGGCGAGCGCGATCGTCGCGGGCATGAGGTTCTCCGAGGTGGCCGCGACGCGGCGGACCTCGGCGAGCGCCGCCTCGACGGCCGCGGGGTCGCGCTCGGCCCGCCACCGTTGGAGTGCCTCGACCTGTTCACGTTCGGCCGCGGGGTCGATGACGAGCACGGCGTCTTCGCCGGCGAGACCCGAGACGAGGGGTGAGGGCGCGGTCTCGGTGTACTGATTGACACCGACGATCGTGAGGTCGCCCCGCTCGATGCGGCGCACCCGCTCGGCGTGACTTTGCACGAGACGCGCCTTCAGCTCGTCGAGGTTCGCGAACGCACCGCCGCGCGCCAGGATCGAGTCGAGTTCGGCCTGCGCCGCGTCGATGAGTTCGTCGGTCTTCGCCTCGATCACGTGCGACCCGTCGAACAGGTCGCCGTACTCGAGCAGGTCGGTCTCGAACGCGAGCACCTGTTGGATCCGCAGCGACCACTGCTGGTCCCACGGACGTGGGAGCCCGAGTGCTTCGTTCCACGCCGGCAACTGGAGCGCGCGGGCGCGAGCGCGTTTCGACAACGTGACCCCGAGCGCCTCGAGCACGATCCGCTGCACGTTGTTCTCGGGCTGTGCCTCGGTGAGGCCGAGCGAGTTG
>SXJQ01000052.1 GCA_005779345.1 Actinomycetota bacterium | reverse complement strand
TGGTGTTGGTGGTGAAGCTCACCGCGGTGTTGAACGACAGCGCCTCGGGTACCGCGCCGACGCCCGTCGGATTGAGGGGCAACGATCCCTGGAATCGCTGGAGGGCATAGAGACCGAGCACCGAGAAGAGGCTGAACGCGAGCAGTGACGACGCATAGCTCGTCCAGGCCTGTTCCCGGTCCGGGTCCACGCCCGTGACGCGGTACACGGCACGCTCGATGGGAGCGAACAGCCGGTCACCCGGTGCGCGACCCTCATCGCCGAAGACCGCGGCGAGGTACGAGCCCAGAAGGGGTGTGCACGCTGCGACGACGGCGACGAGGACCGCGAACTGCAGCCAGGAAGACGTGGACATCAGAGCCTCTCGGGGAACAGGAGCGCGACGACGAGGTACGCCGTGATCAGCACGGCGAGGATGAGACCGACGAGGTTGTCGCCGCTCACGACGCGACCTCGGAGGCGGCGGCCGCGATCGGGCCGTCGCCCTCGGTCTCGTGGATGGCCGCGCCGGCGAAGGTGTCGCGACCGATCAGCCAGTTGCACATCCGGACGTAGGCGCTGGCGAGTGCGAAGAATGCGACCACGATCGCCACGAAGGCGAGATCACGCATCGAGGACCCTTTCGTTGGTGTTCGGTTGGCTCGCGATGGCGGCACCCGCCTGGTCGGCGAGGGCGATGGCGACGACTCGTTCTTCGAGCGTCGATCCGGTTTCGGGTGCGGGGACGAGCACGAATCGACCGACCGGACGGCCGTGGGCGAGGACCTCGAGCGTCAGCCCGTTCGCGGGGAACGCGAAGCCGGTGCGGGTCAGCCGATGGGTGTGCGCCGTGCCGTACGAACCGTTCCGCTCCAAGCGCGGCCGGTCGGTGTCGACGGAGAACGGCGGGGTCTCGAACCGGCACTGTTCGAGCCGGAGGAGTTCGGTGATCTCGCGCTCGGTCTCGCGCAGTACGTCGACGAGCTCGGCACCGGATGCGACCATCTCCGCAAGATGCGCGATCCGGTGCAACTCGGAACGTCCGTGCTCGACGGCTCGCCGTGAGTGCCGTCCCCGAGCCGCGATCGTGCCGACGGCGGCGCCGACGATGAACAGCAACGCCGTCGTCTCGATGTCGTCGCGCGACGTGATGCGCATCGAGAGGTACGGCCGGGTGAGGAAGAAGTCGTAGGTCACGGCCGTCACGACGGCCGCGACCATGCCGGGCATGCGCCCGCCAACCGCGGCGGCCGCGACGACCGGGAGCACCAGCGCGAGCGCGAGATTCGCCGCCGCGGTCGATTCACGGAACGGCACGAGCAGAGCAGCGGCCGCGAGCGGGAGCAGCCCGGCGAGGCCAAAACCCAAGGTCACGTCGACCCGACGTTCGGTGTCCATGACCTCAGTGAACGCCTCGGGAGGGCCGTGGGCCAGGGCCTTAGCGCCTTCTTGACGTGCCCGTGCCGCGAGTTGTCGCGCCCGACACGCCGGCCCCAGCTGCCTCCGTTGAGCGGTCCGGCGTGTCATACACGCCGGACCACTCAACGGATGCTCGTGAGGACGGATCACCGCGACCAGTCGCGCAACCGCTTCCGCTTCGCGTGCTTCCAATACCTGCGCCAGCTCTGCGCCGTATCGGCCGCGAGCGTTCGTGCGCGTTCGTTCGCGATCCCTGCCGCGAATGCCAGCGACGGCTGGTCGCGGGCCATCTCGGTGAGGCTTCCTCGCAGTCCGGTGACATCGTTGTGCTCGCCGAGTGCGTCTTGGAGTTGGTGCAGACGACGCGCGAGCGGCATCGTGGCGTCGTCGAATGCGGGCGCCGCGGTCTCGAGCGCGAACCGGAGACGTCGCGCGAGTCGGCGGATACGGTGCAGGGCTTCGGAGTCGTCGAGGTCGGAGTCGTCGAGCGCGTCGACGACACGCTCGAGGTGGCGCCAGCAACGCTGCAAGATCGGTTCGAGGATTCGGGCGGCGTCGGCGTCGGCAGCGGGCATCGTCGGAGGATTCGCAGCAAGACGGCAGAGGTCGGTTTCGAGCGCGGCGTTGTTCGCTGAGGCGAGGACGTCGCCGAGTGTGGCCGCGTGCAGTTCGCGCCGAGCGACGAAGGCATCCAGTAGGTCGGGCGTGACCTGGAGCGCGCGGAGCTGAGTCACGCGGATGTCGTCGTCACGGACGGCGCTGAGGTGTTCGTCGAGGCCGGCGAGGCGTGCCCTGAGGTCGCCGAGCCTGTCCGGATCGAACAGTCGAGCGAAGGTTCGCAGATCACCCCGCAGCTTCCGGATCGCGATGCGGGCCCGGTGGATCGCCTCGGCATCCATGTCCGCGCCAGAACTCGACAACTCGGCGGACAGGTTCGCGACCGAGCGTGCGAGCGAGGCGTGCAACACCTCGCGTGCCGTCGGTCTCGACGCGAGCGTCGGCACGACGACCGCGATCGAGACCCACGCCGCGGCCGCAGGATCCGGCGGGCCTGTCTCGTGGGTCTCGTCGTTCGGTTTCGACGGCACTCGATCGCTCCTGCCGAGGTGCCGGGTGCCGGAGAGGCGGCGCCCCGACCTTCCGCGAGTCTCCCACGAACCGTACGCGGAGGCTCGGGCGCGGCCGACCTGTGTCGCAGGCGGATCCAGGTGGTCACTGCGGCGGCGGGCGACGATGATGGGGTGCTCGTCGGCGTGCGCCCGCGGGCGTGACCGAGGAGGACGGCGTGGCAGGCGGTAGGAGCGAGCGAGCGGCGACGGTCGATACGGGCGCGGTGTACGAGCGCACGCGTCGCGCGTTCGTGGCGACGATGACGGCGGCGACCGAGGAACAACACGAGCAGCGCGTGCCCGCGGCGCCTGACTGGTCGGTGCGCGATGTGCTCGCCCACGTGGTCGGTCTGGCGGCCGACCTGAACGCGCAGCACTTTCCCGACCCCGACGATCTCGGTGGCTCCGCGTGGGCCGCGCGACAAGTCGCACAGCGGCGCGGTGCGACCCTCGCCGACGTCGTCGCCGAGTGGGATCGCGAGGGGCCCGCGTTCGCCGACGTGCTGCGTGCATTCGACTACGAGTTCGGCAGTCATTTCGCCGCCGACCTGCACGCGCACCACCAAGACGTGCGTCAGGCGCTCGGACTGGTGCGCGACGACGACGCCGAGACGGTCGCGGTCGCGCTCGACCATTACCTCGGGTTCATCGACGAGCTCCTCGTGACCGAGCAGTGGGGCGCGCTCGAGGTGGTTGCGGGCGACGAGGTCCACCGACTCGGCTCCGGGGCGAAGCGCGCGCGACTCGTTGCCGCGCCGTTCGAGGTGTTGCGCGCGCTGGCGGCGCGCCGATCGGAACGGCAGGTGCGCGCACTCGCGTGGGAGGGCGATGTCGACGCGTTCGTCGAGTTCCTCCGATCCGGATTCACGGGGGGCTATGCGCTCCCCGTCGCAGATCTCGTCGAATGACGTCGCGATCGCGTGCGACGACGGCCTGATGGATGTAGGCCCGATGGATGTGGGCCTGATGATGGATATCGGTCCCGAGGCGGTAGGGTCGATGCATCGAGTCGGCCAAAATGGTTGGCCGACCGATTATGGGAAATGAGTTGTACCGTGCAGCAAGGCACTGTGAAGTTCTTCAACGCCGACAAGGGTTTCGGCTTCATCTCGCGTGAGACCGGCGACGACGTATTCGTCCACTTCTCGGCGATCCAGGCAGAGGGCTACAAGAGCCTCCAGGACGGCCAGAGGGTCGAGTTCGAGACCGTCCGCGGTCAGAAGGGCGAAGAGGCGAAGAACGTCCGCGCCATCTGAGCTCAGCATTCTGTAGGTGTTCGAGGCCGCCGGTTCGCCGGCGGCCTCGTCGCGTCCGGGACGATGTCCGGGCCTCAGGTGGTGCGCAGGTCGATCTCGGGGCTGGCGGCCGTCGTCACGAGCTGGACGCGGTCGCGCCCGGCGCGCTTCGCCTCGAGGAGCGCGGCGTCGGCTGCGCCGAGCACGGCCGAGAGGGTGCGACCGACCGAGCTGTCGGCAACGCCGAAGCTGGCGGTCGCCGCGGGCAGTCCGGCGAGCTCGAGGCCGCGGGCCAGTTCGCGTCGGGCACGATCGAGCACGCTCGTCGCCTGATCCACGTCGCACGACGCGATCACCATGACGAATTCGTCGCCGCCGAAGCGCGCGATGAGGTCGTCGGGCCGCAGCGTGCGTCGCATCGCCTCCGAGAACGTGCGCAGCAAACGATCGCCCGCGTCGTGACCGAGTTCGTCGTTGACGCGCTTGAAGTGATCCAGGTCGGCGATCGCGAGCGCGAACGGCACACCATCGGCGACCAACGATCGGACGCGCGCGTCGAGGCTTCGCCGGTTCGCGGCACCGGTGAGGGGATCCGTCGCTGCCTGTTCGGTGGCGTGCTGCACGGCGCGAAGCAGCGAGATGCGCGCAGCCGATTGCGCCGCGAGTTCCTCGAGGCGCACGATCGTCGCGGCGTCGAGTGGGTCATCGGGTGCCGTCGACGTGTGGAGCACGCCGACATTGCGGCCGGCCACGGTCACCGGAACGCAGACTGCGGCGCGGTCGCCGTCGGGCCGCTGGCGCAGGTGCGGACACGCGTCGATGGCTCGGCTCGTGTCGAAGACCTCGGTCCGGCCATGCTGAACGGCGCGACAGCCCGCGAGCGTCGCGACCGGGCAGCCTCCACCCGGCGAACAGTTGGTGGTCGCGACCGCGCGGCGGAGCGCGTCGCCGCCGTCGTCGCCGACGAGGAGGACCTCACCGCACCGGTCGGGGGCGATCTCGGTGATCGCGTCGGAGATCAGCGTGATGACCTCGCGTTCGCTCGTCGTCGCCTCGAGCGCCCGGGCGAGGCGCACGTCGAACGTCCGACGCTCGAGCGCCGCCTCGACCCGTTCGAGATTCCGGCAGGACGCGCGGTCCTCGGCGGCGTGCTCCCGCAGCAACGGACGGATGACCGCGAACGCCGCGACCGTGCCGGTGACGGCCGCGGCGACCGCCGCGCTCGTCAGGTCGGCGAGCGAGGGCGAGACGGCGGACGCCGCGACCTCGCCGAAGGCGAGGCCGGCCACCGCACCCGCGCCGAGCACGATCCAGGTACGGATCGTGGATTCGGTTCGACGCTGCGCGCGCATGGTCCGGCCTCTTGGCCCCGCGTCCGCCCGCGATGGTCTCTGATCGGCATCGGGGGCCAGCGTCTGAGACTCCGGGCGTCTGAGACTCCGGTCCCCGTCGATTCCGGGTTCCGGGTTGCATTCGCGCCGCACATGGGGCAGACTGCCCGGGATGTCTCGCCGCGACCAGGTACTCGTAGTTACGTAGCGCACGGCGACCTCTCGCGCTCCCGTGCGCTCTCCCGCCCCTCCCACCGGAGGGGTTTTTGTTTGCCCGAACGCCGGGCAGGCACCGCTCGCCCCACCCACCAGCACCCACCCCGAAAGGGTCCCCGATGAAGCTCACCGGAGCCCAAGCCCTCATCAAGAGCCTCGAGATGGAACAGGTCGAGGTCATGTTCGGCCTGCCCGGTGGGGCGATCCTGCCGGTCTACGACCCGCTCATCGACAGCTCGATCCGTCACATCCTCGTGCGCCACGAGCAGGGCGCCGGCCACATGGCGAGCGGCTACGCGCACGCCACCGGCCGCCCCGGCATCGCGATGGTCACGAGCGGCCCTGCCGCCACCAACATCGTCACGCCGCTCGCCGACGCCTACATGGACAGCGTGCCGATGGTGGTCGTCACCGGCCAGGTCCCGTACTCGGTGATCGGCACCGACGCGTTCCATTAGTGCGTCACGGTCGGCATCACGATGCCGATCACCACACACAACTGGTTGGTCACCGACGCCAACGACATCCCCCAGATCGTGCGCGAGGCGTTCCACGTCGCGACGACCGGCCGTCCTGGCCCGGTGCTCGTCGACTTTCCCAAGGACATCGCCAACCAGACCATGGAGTGGTACTGGCCCGACAAGGTCGATCTACCCGGCTACAAGCCGACGACGAAGGGCCACCCGAAGCAGATCAAGGACGCGGCCCGGCTCATCGGTGAGGCACGCCGGCCGGTCATCTATGCGGGCGGCGGCATCTTGAAGGCGCGCGCCGCGGAGATCCTGCGCGTGTTCGCCGAACTGACCGGCGCGCCGGTCGTCACCACGTTGATGGCGCGCGGCGCGTTCCCCGACAGCCACGAGCTCTGCCTCGGGATGCCGGGCATGCACGGCAACTACACCGCGATCACCGCAATGCAACAGTCCGACCTCCTCATCGCACTCGGTTCGCGTTTCGACGACCGCGTCACCGGCAAGCTCGACGGGTTCGCGCCCGACGCGAAGGTCATCCATGTCGACATCGACCCGGCCGAACAGGGCAAGGTCCGTCGACCCGACGTGCCGATCGTCGGCGACTGTCGCCAGGTCATCGAAGAACTCGTGAAGGCGACGAAGTCGGAACAGTCGAAGCACGGCAAGCCCGACCTCGCCGCGTGGATCGCGCAGATCCGCGCGTGGCAGCGCGACTTCCCACTGCACTACGACCAGGTCGAAGACGGCCCGCTGAAGCCCCAGTTCGTGATCGAGAAGCTGCGCGGCCTCGTGCCCGACGACACGATCCTCGCCTCCGGGGTCGGCCAGCACCAGATGTGGGCGAGCCAACACTGGAAGTTCGACCACCCGTACACGT
>SXJQ01000051.1 GCA_005779345.1 Actinomycetota bacterium | reverse complement strand
GATCGACGCCCGGAGGCCGGTGGGTCCGCTGCTCGGTGGGTCCGGCATTCGGTGGGAGCGCGCATGAGCAAGGTACGCAAGGCGGTCATCCCCGCGGCAGTCCTCGGGACGCGGTTCCTCCCGGCCACCAAGACGCTGCCCAAGGAGATGCTGCCCCTCGTCGACAAGCCGGCGATCCAGTACGTGGTCGAAGAAGCGGTCGCGGCCGGGCTGACCGACATCTTGATCATCACCGGCCGCAACAAGCGCTCGATCGAAGACCACTTCGACCGCAACTTCGAGCTCGAGTACTACCTCGACCGCGACGGCAAGCACGAGATGCTGAAAGACGTCGAGGCGAGCAGCAACCTGGCCGACATCCACTACGTCCGCCAGCGCGATCCGCTCGGCCTCGGCCACGCGGTGTCGGTGGCGCGCGAACACGTCGGCGACGAGTCGTTCGCGGTGATGCTCCCCGACGACATCATGGCCGACGGTTCGATGCTGTTGCGTTCGATGCTCGACCACCACGACCGTTACGGCCGCTCGGTGCTCGCGCTCCTCGAGGTCGCCGCCGACGAGATCAGCAGCTACGGCTGCGTCGAACCGATTCCGTTCCATGAACCGCTCGTGGAGGTGCGACGCATCATCGAGAAGCCGTCGCTCGACGAGGCACCGTCGAACCTCGCGGTCTTCGGTCGCTACGTCTTCACCTCCGACATCTTCGATGCGCTCGATCGGATCGAACCCGGCCGCGGCGGCGAGTTGCAGCTCACGGATGCGATCGCGTTGTTGCTCGAGGATCAGACCGTGTACGGGCGCAAGTTCGATGAAGGTCGTCACGACATCGGGCAGAAGTTGGGATTCCTCCGCGCCAACATCGAGCTCGCGCTGGACCGCGACGATCTCGGTGGCGATGTCGCGGAGATGCTCCGCGACATCGTTCGCAAACGCGGTCTGTGACGCGTCAGACTCCGGCGATGCGTGAGCTGGAGTTGCGGGAGTTGTTGCGGGACGACGTGACGTCATGATGGATCTCGCCTCCGCTCAGGCCCGCGTGATGGCGGCGATCGCACCGCTCGCGCCGACATCGATCGCGCCGGCCGACGCGCTCGGCCTGGTGCTCGCCGCCGACGTCGTCGCGGCCGAACAGGTCCCGCCGTTCGCGAACACGGCGATGGCCGGCTATGCGGTGCGCGCCGGCGACACCATCGCGGCGCCCGTCGAGTTGACCGTCGTCGGTGAACTTCCGGCCGGGTACGCCCCGACGATCCCGGTCGGCGTCGGCGAGGCGATCCGGATCATGACCGGTGCGCCGATGCCCGCGGGGGCCGATGCGATCGTGATGGTCGAACGCACCGAACCGCTGGCGAACGAACGGGTGCGGATCCAGGTCGCCGCGCGGGTCGGAGATCATGTGCGGCCCGCGGGGGGCGATGTCGAGCCCGGCCAACTCGTGTTCACCGCGGGGACGCGTCTGCGACCGGCCCACCTCGGCGTGTTGGCGAGTCTCGACGTGCACGAGGTCCGCGCGTATCGCCGTCCCCGCGTCGGGGTGTTGAGTACCGGCGACGAGTTGGTGGAGCGCGGCGAGCTCGCTCCCGGGCAGATCCGCGACTCCAACCGTCCGATGTTGCTCGCCCTGGCACGCGAGGCGGGGTGCGACCCGGTCGATCTCGGTTCGGCGCGCGACGACGAAGCGCTCATCACCGATCGCATCGCGCACGCGCTCGATACGTGCGACGCGTTGCTCACGAGCGGCGCGGTGTCGGTCGGCGACTACGACTTCGTGAAGGTCGCGATCGAGAAGCTCGCCGCGGCGCGCGGCGGCGAGTACACGTGGGCGCAGGTGGCGATCAAACCCGCGAAGCCGCTCGCGTTCGGACTGATCGGCGGTGTCCCGGTCTTCGGGTTGCCGGGCAACCCGGTGTCGTCGAGCGTCAGTTTCGAGATGTTCGCGCGGCCGGCGTTGCGCGTGCTCGCCGGCGACCCGCACCCGCAGCGACCGCACGTCGCGACGATCGCGGCGCAGCCGTTCGAGCGGCGCCCCGACGGGACGTTGCACCTCGACCGGGTGCGCGTGTGGGTGGGCGACGACGGTCGCTACCGCAGCGAGCGGTCGGGCCTCCAGGCGAGCAACGTGCTGTCGGGGATGGCCAACGCCGACGGCCTGGCGTTGCTCGCCGACGGCGACGGTGTCGCCGAGGGCGATGCCGTCACCGTGATGCTGCTCGGCTGAGGCCGCGCCGGACGGAAGCGTGCGCCCGCGGTGCGGGCCATCGTGGAGAGTGCGTGGCAACCGGGGTCGGGTTCGCTCTGGCTCGCCGTCGGTGCAGCGACCAACAATGGCCGACGGGTCAAGACCTCCCCGGGTGCGTTCCACCGTCCCAGCCCGACAGCGGCGCACACGCCACGTTCTGTGCCTCCCAGGTAGCGGCGCCACGTCGTTGGGGCCCCGCTGGTGTTCCGCCCGCCCGGGCGGCATGCGTTGTTGCTGTCCAATTTGTACCAAGAGGGCGAAGGTGGGGGAAGGGGCCGATCGGCCCATCGGCCGGTTCGAGCCCCGCAGTGTGACCCTTGGTACACGACCGACCCGACGGGTTGTCGGCGGTTCGGGCCCGTCGCACAATCGCTCGGTCAGCGGTCGCTCAACGCCGAGCGAGCCTGGTAGCGGGCGCCGGTACCCCCTTCCGGCGCCCGCTCGCTCGTTCCGGTCTCGGGCGCCGCGTGCCGATCGCCCTGGGCAGCGCCGCCGCCGGTCTCTAGCCTGGCTGCGATGGTCAAGCGCCGCGTCCCCGTCCCGCTCGTCGATCCGTTCGCGCGGCGGGTGAAGGACCTGCGCATCTCGATCACCGACCGGTGCAACTTCCGCTGCTCCTACTGCATGCCCGAAGAGGGGATGCAGTGGCTCGCGCGCAGCGACCTGTTGAGCTACGAGGAGTTGGCGCGCGTCGCCCGCGTCTGCGTTGAGGAGTACGGCTTCGACGCGATCCGGCTCACGGGCGGCGAACCGCTCGTGCGCGCCCATGTCGTGCGGCTCGTCGAGCTGCTCGCACCGCTCGGCGTCGACGTCGCGATGACCACGAACGGCGTCAAGCTCCCCGAGGTCGCGCACGACCTCGCGCGCGCCGGACTGACGCGCGTCAACATCTCGCTCGACTCGCTGCGACGCGAGACGTTCTTCGCACTCACGCGACGCGACGAACTCGATCGTGTGCTCGCCGGGATCGACGCCGCGCTCGACGCCGGGCTCGTGCCCGTCAAGATCAACGCGGTGGTCATGCGCGGGATCAACGACGACGAGGTCGTCGACCTCGCGGCGTTCGGGCGCGACCGGGGGGTCGGCATGCGGTTCATCGAGTTCATGCCGCTCGACGCGGACGACGCGTGGAGTCACGACAAGGTGGTGCCCGCCCGTGAGATCCTCGACCGGATCCACGCCGTGTTCCCGTTGCGCGAGGCGCCCGTTGCCGGGAGCGGCCACACGCAGCCCGCCGAGCGGTTCGAGTATGCCGACGGCCGCGGCGATGTCGGCGTGATCGCGAGCGTGACCGAACCGTTCTGCGGCAACTGCGATCGGGTGCGGATCACCGCGGAGGGCAAGTTCCGTACCTGCCTGTTCGCGATCGACGAGTTCGACCTCCGCGCGGTCCTGCGGGCGGGCGCGGGGCTCGAGGCCGACGATCTCGACGAGCGCCTCGCCGCCGAGATCGCCCGCGCCGTCGGCACCAAGTGGGCAGGGCACCGCATCGGTCAGGCCGACTTCGTGCGACCCGATCGGTCGATGAGCCAGATCGGCGGTTGAGACCGGGTGCGCGACGCCGGGTCGATCGCGAGGCCACGCGTGGACGTCGCCGGCGGCCCGACCGCTCCTACACTTGGCCGATGGCGCCTTCGCAGTTCACGCACCTCGACCCGCTCGGCCGGGCCCGGATGGTCGATGTGACCGCGAAGGACGCGACCCATCGCCGAGCGGTCGCCCGGTGTCGGGTGCACATGCAGCCCGAGACGAGCTCGGCGATCGCTTCGGGCGCGATCCAAAAGGGCGATGTGCTCGCGGTCGCTCGGGTCGCGGGGATCCAGGCGGCGAAGCAGACGGCCAACCTGTTGCCGCTGTGCCATCCGCTGCTCGTCGGGTCGGTGTACGTGAACTTCCGCATCGAGCACGACCACATCGAGAACGAGACCAACGTCGACACCGTCGATCGCAACGGTGTCGAGATGGAGGCGCTCACCGCGTGCGCGGTCGCCGCGCTCACGATCTACGACATGTGCAAGTCGATCGACCGGGCGATGACCGTCGGCGAACTCGCGCTGTGGGAGAAGACCGGCGGTCGCTCGGGCACGTTCCGGCGCGAGGCTGCCCCCGACGACGACGACCTCGGGGCCTTCGACCGCTGATCGCGCGGGCCGAATCCGGCCCTCGCGGCTCGCGAAACCCCAGGTCAGAACGCTCCGGTTTGCGGTTCGGGTCGCGGGGCCCCTAGACAGCAGGGGCGCTCTTGGAGGGTCCACCACCTGGTCGTGGCCCTCAGTTATTGTCCCCGAGTAAGGCGGTCGAGGGGTCTTGGGATACGTGATACTCGTCGTACTGGCAGTTCTGTGGGCAGCCGTTCTGGTGCCTCCACTCATGCGGGCTCGCTCCGAGCACGTCAGCCGCGACTCGATTCGCGACTTCTCCTTCAAGATCGGGGCGCTCGGCCACGCCAACGCCCCGTACCGGCCGGCCGCCTTCCGCTCGAGCCGCCCCCGCCCCGTCGCACGGGGGCCCGTGACCGCCCCGGCCGCCGGCCACGCCAACGCAGCGAACGCTGCCGGTCTCCCCGCCGGGTCGGGCGCGAGCGAGCGTTCCTCGCACCGCCGCCGCCAGGTCTGGGCCTCGCTCGGACTCGCCAACGTCGTCACCTTCATGCTCGCGACCGCCGGGATGCGCGGCGCCTGGATCTCGTTCGGCCTCGTCGTCGCACTGAGCGCGCTCTACGGCGTTGCGGTCGTGTGGTTCCGCCAGGGTTCGCTCGCTCCGCTCGCGCCGGTTCGCTACCTGCCGACGATTCAGCCGCCCCAGCCCGTGACGCAACTCGCCTACCGCCGCACGGTCAACTCGTAGCGATCCGTGGATCGGGGTCCCGAGATCACCGAGCTCGGGATCGCCGCTCGCCGGCGGTTCGAGGAGAAGCACCAGGCACGCGAGGTCACGATCGGGGCCGCGCGCAAGGCGATCCAGTGTTGTGCCGCGTCGATCCGTGCGACGCATCGCGGCGAGTGGGAGCCGGCCGAGCAACTCGCGCGTGAAGCCGCCGAGCATCTCGCGGCCGCCGATGCAGCGACGACGGCGTTCCCCGAAGTGCGCGCGACCGGCCCATTGCACGACGCCAAGAAGGAACTGTCGGAGGCGTGGATCACGCTCGCGCTCGTGCGCGACGAACCCTTGCCCACACCGGAACAACTCGGCGTCGAGGTTGCCGCGTACCTGAACGGCATGGCCGAGGCCGCGAGTGAACTGCGGCGGGAGATCCTCGATCATCTGCGACACGGTCAACTCGATCGCGCCGAGCAACTCATGAGCGCGATGGACGACGTCTATTCGGTGCTCGTCACGTTCGACTATCCCGACGGTGTCACCGGCGGCTTACGCCGCACGACCGACGCGCTGCGGGCCGTGCTCGAACGCACCCGCGGCGACCTCACGACGACGATGGTCGCGGCGCGGCTCCAGGCGGCGATCGACGCCGAGCG
>SXJQ01000050.1 GCA_005779345.1 Actinomycetota bacterium | reverse complement strand
GTCGACACGTGCGAGACCGTGGCGGCGGGACGATCGGCACCGGACCGTAGCAGCGGCCCGCGACCCCCTGCGGGTCGGCTCCCGAAATCGCCCGCTGACCAGGAGGAACGGCGATCGGGCCCGCTCGGAGCGCGTTTGCCCAGGTCAGCGACTCGTGAACTCGTGAAGTCCCCGGTCAGGCGGAGAGGGCCCAGCCCGGTGAGGCCGGCGGGTTGCCGCGCCCGGCGACGATCGGGCTCGTCCAGTGGATCTGCGCGGCGATGCCGTCGGCGAGCTTTTGCCACTCGGTCGGTGACCAGCCCTGCGCGCAGCTCACGAGGGTGGTGTCCTGGCGCAGGTGCACGAACGCGGGCAGCCGTTCGAGACCGAGCGAGGTCGCGAGCGCCGCGTCGGGATCGCACCACACGAGGTACTCCTCGGCGAGGTCGCCCAGGATCTTGCGGGCCATCGACGCGGGCCCTGGGACCCAGATCGTCGTGCGCACGTCGGCGTCGCCGAGGGTCGCGAAGATGCGCCGGATAACGGGCCGGAACGCGCTCGCCTCGACGCGCGGCGGCAACATCACGATCGCCAGGTTGAACACCGTCGTCCAGTCGTCGAGCGACCGGGCGGTGCCGGCGAGGTTGGCGACGGAGAGGTTCGGGTCCGGGTTCTGCGCCACGAAACGACGCTACCGCACGGGTGTGCCACTCGACCGAAGCCGCTCAGGCGAAGCCGATCGCCCGCAGCATCGATGGGGGCATCTCGTCGCGCCCGGCGCGCAGGAGCGCGGCGCGTTCGATGTTGATCGCGTCGCGTTCGGCGCGCTCGATCCAGGTGTCCCACGGCCCGGGCGGGATCGTGCCGGCGACGCAGTGGCGAAGGTAATCGGCGAGCGCAGCGACGTCGGCGGCGCCGCCGATCGGCCCGTGCCCGGGGACGATCGTGGTCGCGAGATCGGCGACCGCGTCGAGCGTCGCGGCCCACAACGCCGGGTCGCCCTGGAACGCGAGCGGTGTCACGCCGAAGAAGCAGAGGTCGCCCGAGAACAGCACGTCGGCGTCGTCGACGAGCACCATGACGTCGCCCGAGGTGTGCCCGGCGACCGGGAGCACCTCGACGCGCTCGGTGAGTCGCGCGGCGTCGGTGACGAGATGGGTCACGGGGCGCACGCCGGTCTCGGCGAGGTCGTCGAACTCGTCGGCGAAGGCCGACATGAAGTGCTTGTACGCGGCGATCGGCATCTCGGTGCTGTCGAGCAGATCGCTCGTCTGTTCGCTCCCGTAGACCGAGCTCTGCGTGAACGCCTTCGTGCCGCCGACATGGTCGACGTGCGCGTGGGTCAGCACGACCCGTCGCACGGGCACGCCGAGACCGAGAACGGCGCGGGCGAACGGCTCCCACTGGCTGCGAACCATGAGCGTGTCGATCACGGTCGCACCGTCGTCGTCGATCACGACGCCCGCGTTGCTGACCCCGCTCTCGCCGCCGGGTTGGAGCCACACGTACACGCCGTCGGCGATCGGGTGCAGCGTTCGGGTGGGGGTCGTGTCGGCCACGACGGCGACGTTACCGGTGTCGGTTGGATGCACGAATCCGGCCACTTGTACCCTGGCCGCCATGTCAGAACGCACGAAGAACCTGCCCCGCCGCTCCTGCCACGCCACACCGGGTTCCAACGAGAAGATGCTCGGCAAGGCCCCGGGCCTCGGCGCCGACATGGTCTTCCTCGACCTCGAAGACAGCGTGTCGCCGTTGGAGAAGGAAGCGGCGCGCGAAAAGATCGTCAAGGCGATCAACGAGCAGGACTGGGGCGACACGGTCCTGTGCGTGCGCGTCAACGCGTGGGACACCGAGTGGACCTACCGCGACGTCACCTACATCGTCGAGAACGCGAGCGAGCGACTCGACGAGATCATGCTCCCGAAGGTGCAGTCGGCCGCAGAGGTCGTCGCCCTCGACCTGTTGCTCACCCAGATCGAAAAGACCATGGGGCACTCGCGCCGGGTCGGCATCGAGGCGCAGATCGAGACCGCTCGCGGCCTCATCAACGTCGAGGAGATCTGCGCCGCGAGCGATCGCCTCGAGACGATCATCTTCGGACCGGCCGACTTCGCCGCGAGCACCGAGATGCCGGTGCTCACCGGTGGCGTCCAGATCCCCGAGTATCCCGGCGACCACTTCCACTACGTGTTCAGCAAGATCCTCATGGCCGGTCGTGCCAATGGCCTCCAGGTGATCGACGGTCCGTTCCTCAAGATCCGCGAGCTCGACGCGCTGCGTGATTACGCGATGCGTACCCGGATCCTCGGTTTCGACGGCAAGTGGTCGTTGCACCCCGATCAGGTCACCGTGATCAACGAGGTGTTCACGCCGACGCAAGAACAGTTCGACAAGGCGTTCGACATCCTCGAGGCCTACGAGAAGGCCACGACCGAAGGCGAGCGCCGCGGTGCGGTGATGTTCGGCGACGAGATGATCGACGAGGCGAGCCGCAAGATGGCCACCAAGTTCGTCACCCGCGGCGAACGTGCGGGGATGACCCGCAGCGCGAGCTGACGAAGACCGCTTCGCCCCTGCGAACGTTGAGTGGAACACCCGAATAATCGGGTGTTCCACTCAACGTTGCGGTGTGGGCTCGGCGGCGAGGGCGTTCTCGGCGAGGCGGCGGGCGATCACGCGGAGGCAGAGCGTCTCGTCGGCGCCCTCGAAGATCGACAGGACGCGCGCGTCGACGAAGTAGCGCGACACGGGGAACTCCTCGGCGTAGCCCATGCCGCCGTGGAGTTGCATCGCCTCGCGCGTCACCCACTCCGCGGCGCGGCACACGTACGCCTTGACCATGCTCGCTTCGAGCGTCCCCTCGCCGGCGGCCATCAGCTTGGCGACGGCGTAGGAGAACTGGCGGCCGGCCTGGATGAGGAACGCCATGCGGGCGACCTTCACCTTGGAGAGCTGATAGTCGAACACCGACTGCCCGAACACGTTGCGGTTCTGCGCGTAATCGATCCCGGCCTCGAACGCGGCCTGCATCAACCCGACAGCGCGCGCCGCCGTCTGCAGGCGCCCGTTCTCGAAGCCGGCCATCTGGAGGTAGAAGCCGCGGCCGAGCCCGCCTGCCTCGCCGACGAGGTTCTCGGCGGGGACGAACCAGTTGTCGAACGCGACCTCGAAGGAGTGCATGCCGCGGTACCCGATGGTGTCGATCGCCCGACCCTCGAGCGTGCCGCCGCCGTCCTGGCTGAACGCGAAGTGGTGGCCGTCGGCCTGGGGCTTCTCGACGAGGAACACCGACAGGCCGCGGTGACCCTGCGAACGGTCGGGGTTCGTGCGGGCGAGCACGAGCAGGATCGTGGCGCGCCCGGCGAACGTGCACCACGTCTTGACACCGTTGATCAGATAGCCACCCTCGGTCGGCGTCGCCGCGACCTTCACGCCGGCGACATCGGAACCGAAGTCGGGCTCGGTGACCATGATCCCGGCCATCAACTCACCGGTCGCGATGCGCGGCAGCCACCGCTCCTTCTGCGCGTCGGTCCCGCCCGCGACGACCGCGCGAGTGAGGATCTCCGGTCGGGTGATGAGCGAGCCGCCGATGCCGAGCGAACCGCGCGACAACTCCTCGGTCGAGACGACCATGCCCATGTAGTCGCTCTCACCGCCCGTCGCGAAACCGCCGTACTCCTCGGGCACCGACAGGCCGAAGCCGCCGATCTCGGCAAGGCCGGCGATGATGTCTTCGGGGACGTCGCCGTTGTCGCGGTGGACGTGCTCGGCGTGCGGGCGGACGACCTCTTCGGCGAACCGGCGAAACGTGTCGCCGACGAGTTCGAAGTCGTCGTCGAGGTGGTTCGGGCCGGTGCCGTGCTTGGCGCACTGTTCGCCGAGCCCTGCGAGGAACTCCGCGGAGCGGTACCGCGCGACGAAGTCGGCGGCGCCCGCGAGGGCCATGCCGTCACTGCCCCACTCCGACGAACGCCCGACGAGCTTCGTCGCGAGGTCGACGATCGTGTCGGCGATGAACCCGAACGCCAGGCCGCGTTCCACGTCGCCGAGTTCGGCGTAGTCGAGCATCACCTTGCCCGCCTCGACCGCCGCGGCGGCGTGCGCGAGGTCGTAGGCGAGCACCTGGTGCTCGTCGAGTTTGGCGACGGAGATCTTGGCGCCGTCGGCGCTGCGTTCGGCGAGGAGTCGGGCGGCGCGGTCGACGACACCGGCGGCGGCGTCGACCGTGGAACGAGCGGCTGCGAGATCGTCGGTCATGGCGGGCGAGGCTACCGACGCCGTTCGACCGGTTCCGAGCCGGGGCTCAGGTCGTGGGCGTGGGCGCAGTGGTCGGTGTCGTGGTGGTCGGCGTGACCGTCGTCGGCGGCACCGTGGTGGTCGGCTCGCCCCCGATCGTGGTGGTGGTCGCCTCGCCGCCGATCGTCGTGGTCGTGGCGCAGGTGCCGTCGTCGCTCGCGCAGGCAACGGTGGTGGCCGTGGTCTCGGTGGAGGTCGAGGTCGACCCGCCGTTGCCGTTGCCCGACCCGTTGCCGTTGCCCGATCCGTTCCCGTTCCCCGACCCGGCGTTGCCGCCCGGCTCGGTGCGGAAGTCGATCGGCAGGTCGGGATCTGCGTAGTTGCCGACCTCCCACCGCTGGTCGATGAGCTTCCAGAGGTTGAAGCCGATCCACTCGGCCCCGGCGGGTGTGAAGTGCACGCCGTCGCCGACCCGAACGCGCACGGTCCCCGAACCCGGGATCTCGATGTCGGCGGAGTACTCGCCGTCGGCGCCGGCGAAGATCTTGTAGCCATCGACGAAGACGACGTCGGGCCGCGCGAGCGCCTCTTCCTGCATCACGCGGTTCAACTCCTGCACGCCGCGATCGCGCCACTCGGTCCGCATCGGCGGCGCACCGACCCAGAACACCGTGCGGTGCGCGTCGCCACCGACGAGGAGGTCCATCATCGCCTGGACCTTCTCGCGGTAATCGGGTTCCCATGCGGCGTCGTTGCTCGAGACGATCGACGCGTCGTTCGTGCCGATCATGAACACGACCGCTTCGGGGTCGTACTCGTCCATCGCCTCGGCGGCGCGGTCGCGCCAGTTGCGAACCTGGCTCGCGAGCCCGCTCGAGATCTTGAAGTCGACCACCGCGCGCACCACACCCGAGTCCTCGGCGTACTGGCCGAGCGCGGGCCCCATCCCGCCGGCGAGCGAGTCGCCCCCGATCCAGAGGCGGAGCGGGTCGTCGTGGTTGAGGGGCCGACCCGCGGGCAACTCCTGCACCTGGCGGACGGCGGCCTCGAGATCCTTCGCGGGTTGGGAGGTGACGGTGGACGACGCGCGCAGCGTCGTCGGTGTCGGGCCCGCCCCGGCCTCGGAGTCGTGGCCGATCGCCCAGAACGCGCCCGCGCCACCGGCGAGCGCGACTGCGCACACCGCGACCACGGTCGTGCGACGCCGGCCCGATCGACCGTGCGCCAGGCGTTCGCGTCGCGAGTCGGGGAGCATTTCGTCGGACATGGAACCAGCAAGGCTACGTGACGGCGTGTCCCAGCTGGGTTCGGGTGAGCTCGGCATACAGGCCGTTGCGCTCGACGAGGTCGGTGTGCGTGCCCTGTTCCACGATGCGCCCGCCGTCGACCACGAGGATGCGGTCGGCGTGCACCACGGTCGAGAGGCGGTGGGCGATCACGAGCGCGCTGCGACCTTCGAGGGCCACCGCGAACGCAGCCTGGATCGCCGACTCGGACTCGGCATCGAGGTGCGAGGTCGCTTCGTCGAGGATGACGATCGCCGGATCTTTGAGCAACATGCGCGCGATCGCGAGGCGTTGCTTCTCGCCGCCCGACATGCGGTACCCGCGTTCGCCGACCACGGTCGCGAGTCCCTCGGGCAACGACGCGACGAGTTCGTCGACCTGCGCGGCGCGCAGTGCCGCCCACAGCTCGTCGTCGGTCGCGGTCGGTCGGGCGTAACGCAGGTTCGCCCCGATCGACTCGTGGAAGAGGTGCGGGTCCTGCGCGACGACACCGATCGCGTCGTGCAACGACGTCTGCGTGAGGTCGCGTACGTCGTGATCGTCGATCAGCACACGCCCCTCGGTCGTGTCGTGGAGTCGCGACACGAGCGAAGCGATCGTCGACTTGCCGGCACCCGACGGGCCGACGAGCGCGACGAACTCGCCGGGCTCGATCGTGAACGACACGTCGTCGAGGATCCAATCGCTCGCCTCGGTGCCGATCCCGACCGACGGACCTTCGAGGGAGGGGATCGAGACCTCGACCGCCGCCGGGTGGCGGAACGACACGTGGTCGAATCGCACGGCGCCGCGCGCGTCGACGAGGTCGTAGGCGCCGGGTCGATCGGCGATCGCCGGCTCGAAGTCGAGGACTTCGAAGACTCGTTCGAAGGAGACGAGCGCGGTGAGCACGTCGACGCGGGTGTTCGTGAGCTGCGCGAGCGGTTGGTAGATCTGGCCGACGTAGAGCACGAACGCGGCGACGGTTCCTGGCTCGAGGCTGCCGCTGATCGCGAGCGAGCCACCGACCCAGTACACGACCGCGGTGCCGACGGCAGCGACGAGGCCGAGCACCACGAACAGGATCCGGCCGTACATCGCGGACCGCACGCCGTTGTCGCGCACGCGCGCGGCACGCGCCGAGAACTCCTCGCGTTCGCGATCGTGACGGCCGAACAGCTTGACGAGGATCGCGCCCGAGACGTTGAAGCGTTCGGCGATGGTCGTGTTCATCTCCGCGTTGAGTTGCATCGACTCGCGGAAGATCTTCTGCAGCGGTGTCCCGATGCGACGCGCGGGCCAGATGAACGCCGGGAGGACGAGCAAGGTCAACACGGTGAGTCGCCACTCGAGCGCCAGCATGATCGACAAGGTCACGACGAGCGAGATGCCGTTCGCGACGACGGTCCCGAGCGTGTTGGTGACGGCCTGCTGCGCGCCGATCACGTCGTTGTTGAGCCGGCTCTGGAGCGCGCCGGTCTGCGTGCGCGTGAAGAAGGCGATGGGGAGGCGTTGCACGTGATCGAACAGGGAGACGCGCAGGTCGTAGATCAACCCCTCGCCGATGCGGGCCGACAGCCACCGCTGTACGAGCGACAGGAGCGCCCCGGCGAACGCCAGCCCGACCGCGAGGATCGCGAGCGTGGTGACGAGGCCACGGTCGTGGTTGGGGATCGCGTCGTCGAGGAGCGACCGGAACAGCAGCGGCGGGACCGCTCCGGCGGCGGCGCCGGCGACGACGCAGACCACGAAACCGATCACGAGGCGCCGGTACGGCCGCACCGCTCCGAGCACGCGCCGGATCACGGCCCGCTCGATCCGTCGGCCCCGCAAGCCGTCGCTGTCGCGGCGGAATCCCATGATCGTCTGGTGCATCTGCACGGGGGGCACGGTACCGGGTGATCCGGCGCGCCTCTCACGGGCGTGTCATCATCGACGGGTGATCGTCGATGCCGAGATCCGCCGGGAGATGATCGACACCGTGCGCCGGTTCGTGGCGCGCGAGGTGATCCCGGTCGCGTCCGCGCTCGAGCGTGCCGACGAGTACCCCGCGGCGATCGTGGCGCAGATGCGCGACCTCGGCCTGTTCGGCATCACGATCCCCGAGGAGTACGGCGGGCTCGGTCTCGACCTGCTCACCTACATCGGAGTCATCGAGGAACTCTCGTACGGCTGGATGTCGTTGTCGGGCGTCATCAACACGCACACGATCGCGGCGCTCATCATCAAGGAGCACGGGACCGAGGAGCAGAAGCAGCGCCTGCTCCCACGGATGTGCACGGGTGAATGGCGGGGCGGCCTCTCGCTCTCGGAACCCGACGCCGGGAGCGACACGCGCAACATCGCGTGCCGGGCCGTGCGCGACGGCGACGAGTACGTCGTCAACGGGACGAAGGCCTGGGTCACGAACGGCGAGCGGGCCCACGTGCTCGCCCTCGCCGTGCGCACCGACGAGGGGGTCTCGTGCCTCATCGTCGAGAAGGAGCCCGGACCGACCTCGGGCGGGATCGAGGTCAGCAAGAACGTCGGCAAGCTCGGGTACAAGGGGATCGAGACGGTCGAGATGAGCTACGCGGACCATCGTGTCCCGGCGGCCAACCTGATCGGCGATCCGGGCCGCGGGCTCGGCTACATCCTCGCCGCGCTCGAGGTCGGTCGGATCAACATCGCGGCGCGGGCCGTCGGTGTCGCGCGCGCGGCGTTCGACGCGGCACTCGCATACGCGCAGGACCGACACACGATGGGCAAGCCGATCGGCGAGCACCAGGCGATCCAGATGAAGCTCGCCGACATGGCGACCAAGCTCGAAGCGGCGCGCCTGCTCACGCGCAGCGCCGCGGAGCGCAAGCAGGCGGGGGAGCGGGCCGACGTCGAGGCCGGGATGGCCAAGCTGTTCGCGAGCGAGACGGCCTTCGAGCTCGCGACGGAGGCGATGCGGATCCACGGCGGCGTCGGCTACACGACCGACCTGCCCGTCGAGCGCTACTTCCGCGACGCGCCGCTCATGATCATCGGCGAGGGCACCAACGAGATCCAGCGCATCGTCATCGCCCGCGGCCTGATCGCCCGCGCGCAAGGGCGCTGAGACGGCGGGTTCGAGCGGATCTCGGTGGGATCCGCGCTCGGCGCCTGTCGCGGCGCGAGCATTCGGGTACCCGAACGTCCGTGTCTGTGGAGGACCCCCGTGCGTCGATCGCTCGCCATCATCTCGCTCACCGGTCTGCTCGCCGCTTGTGGTGGCGGCGGCGACTCCAACAAGGACGCCTACATCGACGCGATCGCTGCGACGATGCAAGCCGACGACGCGCCGTTCGACGCGGAGCAGGCGAACTGCATCGCCACCGGGATGGTCGATGCCATCGGTGTCGACACCATCGAAGAAGCCGGCGTCACACCGGAGGAAATCGCGAACGACGAAGACGATTCGCAGTTCGAGAAGGTCACCGCGGACATCTCCGAGGAGCAGGCGAACGACCTCGTCGATGTGATCTTCGGCGGCGAGTGCTTCAGCTTCGGCGAGGTGCTCGCGTCGCAGATGGGCGAAGACGGCCCGGACCTGTCCGACGACCAGATCGAGTGCATCGGCGACCAGTTCGCGAAGAACGAGACCTTCAAGAAGGCGTTCGTCGACTCGTTGATCACCGGTGAGGACAACCCCGACGTCGACGCAGCCCTCGGCGACATCTTCTCGATCTTCGGCGAGTGCGACATCGATCTGGCCGACTTCGGCGCCTGATCGCGGCCCGATTCAGTCGCCGCTGCCGATGGCGGGCAGAATCGCGACCATGACCGTTCACGAGCGCCCCTTCGGCCGCTACTTCGAGGACTTCGAGCCCGGCGACACGTACAAGCACTGGCCGGGCAAGACGATCACCGAGTACGACGACCACCTGTTCTGCATGATCACGATGAACCACCACCCGCTCCACACCGACGCCTGGTACGCGGAGACGCAGACCCAGTTCGGCAAGAACGTCGTGGTCGGCAACCTCGTGTACTCCCTCGTGCTCGGCATGAGCGTCGCCGACGTGTCGGGCCTGGCGATCGCGAACCTCGAGATCGAGACCCTCCAGCACAAGCGGCCGACGTTTCACGGCGACACGATCTACGCCGAGACGAACGTCCTCGAGAAGAAGGAATCGTCGAGCAAGCCCGATCGAGGCGTGGTCACGGTGGAGACGTTCGGGTACAACCAGCGCGGCGAAGAGGTCTGCTACTTCAAGCGCAAGGTGTTGGTCCCCAAGCGCGAGGCGGCGAAGGCTCGGCAACGCCCGTACTAGCCGGGGCGTGACCGAGGGCACGACGCGTGACGGGCACCGGGCGCGACTTGTAGGGTTCCCCGCCATGTCCGGGGGGACCGTCAGGGTCGAATTCCATGGCGTGCGCGGCTCGACGCCGTGTGCCGGCCCGCAGTACGCCCGCTATGGGGGCCATTCGGCGTGTGTGTCGATCACCGCGCCGGGCGAGCGCCCCATCATCTTCGACCTCGGCACCGGACTCACCCCCTACGGCGAACTCCTCGGCGGTGCGGCCGATGGCTTCCAGGCCACCGCGCTGCTCACGCACCTGCACTGGGACCATGTGCAGGGCCTGCCGTTCTTCACGCCGCTGCATCACGCGCAGTCCGCGCTCGATGTCTACGCGCCGGGCCAGGTCGGCGGCTCGGTCGGTGAGGTGTTCGGCCAGATGATGCGCCCACCGTTCTTCCCGATCACGCTCGACCAACTCCATGGTTCCGTGCGGTTCCACGATGTCGGTTGCGACGAGCGCATCATCGTCGGCGACGCTCTCGTCACGGCCCGGATCGTGCCGCACGTGGGTCCGACGCTCGGCTTCCGGGTCGACTGGCACGGCGTGGCGATCGCGTACGTCTCCGACCACGGCCCCGGTTGCTGTGGTGGGCGCCACGACGAGACGATCGTCGACGAGGTACTCGCGCTCTGCGACGGTGCCGACCTCGTGATCCACGACGCCCAGCACACCCAGGCCGAGTTCGGGGCGAAGCGAGACTGGGGCCATTGCTCGTTCGACTTCGCGGTGCGCGTCGCGCGCGAAGCCGGGGCGCGCCGGTTGGCGCTCTTCCACCATTGCCCGACGCATGGAGACGACGTGATCGACCGGATTCTGCTCGACGCTTCCGACGCGTCGGACCGGCTCGGCGGGCCCACGGTGCTCGCCGCGGCCGAGGGAATGAAGCTCGACTTCGATCGGGTCGGCGTCCGATGAGCGGACTGCACGCGGGGCTCTCACCCGACCCGGCCACCATGCGTACGGTCATGGGTCACTTCGCGACCGGGGTCGCGGTCATCACCGCGACCCATGAGGGCGAACCCGTCGGCCTGGCGGCGAACTCCTTCACGAGCGTCTCGCTCGATCCGCCGTTGGTGCTGTTCTGCGTTGCGACCTCGAGCAGCACGTGGCCGCGGATCGAGGCGGCGAACCGGTTCTGCGTGAACTTCCTTGCCGAAGACGCCGAGCAGACCTGCCGCGTGTTCGCGTCGCCGGGCGATCGCTTCGCGCAGGTGGCCTGGCATCCCGGATCGACCGGTGCTCCGGTGCTCGACGACGCCCTCGCGTACGTCGACTGCGAGACCGAGGCGGTGCACGCGGGCGGCGATCACGTGATCGTCGTCGGCCGTGTCGTCGAGCTGGGCCACCGCGAAGGCAAGCCGCTCTGCTTCTATCGCGGCGGGTACGGGCGCTTCGACCAGTAGCCGCGTCAGCCGCGCCGTCGGAGCGCGCCGAACGCGAGGGCGGCGACGATCTCGGTCGTGGCGAACAGCGCCGCCGACCCTGCGGTGAGGAGCGCTGCGAACCAGGCGACGCCGACGAGTCCCGCTGCCCACAGGAGCGTCGCGGCGGCGAGGCCCGCGATGGTCGTGACCGCGACGAGGTGGGCGCGGGCCGCCGGGATCGTCTCACCCGAGGTACGAACTCGGCTCGCGATCCACCGGTCGAACGGCACGCCCATCAGATCGGCCTGGGGCCCGAGCAGGAGGCCGACCCCGACGACGGTCGCCACGACCGGGTTGATCCACACCGCCCGGAAGACGAACCCGCCGATCACGAGCACCGCGACGACGCCCTGGGTGAACCGCAGGCGGGCGAGGTCGGATTCGGACGCGGTCATCGGCCGGACGCTACCGGGGCCGTTCGGCGGTTTCCGGCTCCAGTCCGGCGTCGCGGACGCCGAAACGACTCTGATGTCGGAATGGGAGGTGCCCGCGCCAGTGGGCCCGAATCGAGTGGAACGCGCGACGAACTCGACGTTCGATTCGGCGCTCGACGGCTCCGTCGCGCTCGCCGACATCGGTGCGACCTCCTTGCTCCGCGGCGATGTCGACGTCTCGCGCCATCGTGAGCGCACGAGGCGGCGCCGGATCCTGAAGGTCGGGTTGTGGCTGCTCCCGATCGCGGTCTGGCTCTGGTATCGCGTCCTCACCGGTCGCCCGATGTTCCCGTTCGAGTTCCATTACACGGAGAACCAGCAGCAACTGACCCCGGCGATCGTGCTCGTGACGGTCGTCGCGGCCGGCGTCGTGCTGCCGCTCATGCTCGCCGGCAAGTCGCCGCACGTGCGCTATCAACCGAGCGAGATCGGCATCGGCTTCGACGACGTGGTCGGTCTCGGCGTGGTGAAGGACGAGGTCGTCAAGAGCCTCAACCTGTTCCTCGCGTACAAGACCTTCCGTGAGCAGATGGGTGGGAGCCCGCGCAAGGCGATTCTCTTCGAGGGACCGCCCGGCACGGGCAAGACCTACATGGCCAAAGCGATGGCCCGCGAAGCGCGCGTGCCGTTCCTCTTCGTGTCGGCCTCGGCGTTCCAGTCGATGTACTACGGCCAGACGAACCGCAAGATCCGTTCGTTCTTCAAGGACCTCCGACGCGCGGCGACCGAGGAGGGCGGCGCGATCGGCTTCATCGAAGAGTTCGACGCGATCGCCGCTGCCCGCTCCGGCATGCGTTCGTCCGCGATGCCCGATGGTGCCGCCGAGGCGCGCGGCATCGAGCGCAACACGTCGAGCGAAGGCGTGAGCGGCGTCGTCAACGAGCTGCTCGTGCAACTCCAGTCGTTCGACGCGCAGACCTGGCGGTCGAAGATCAAGGGTTCCTCGATCGATGCGGTCAACCGCTTCTTGCCGCCGCACCGCCAGGTGCAGAAGCGCCTCGCGCCATCACCGAACATCTTGGTCATCGGCGCGACGAACCGGGCGGCCGACCTCGACCCCGCCTTGTTGCGGCCGGGGCGCTTCGACCGGTCGATCCACTTCGATCTGCCGAACCGGTCGGGTCGGCGCGAGATCATCGACTACTACCTCGCCAAGAAGGCGCACTCCGCGGAACTCGACCGTGAGGACCGGCGCGAACAGCTCGCGGCGATGATGTTCGGCTACACGCCGGTGATGATCGAGCACCTGTTCGACGAGGCCCTCGTGTGGTCGCTGCGCGAACGCCGCGAGGCGATGAGCTGGGCCGACGTGCAGCAGGCGAAGATGACCGAAGAGATCGGTCTGAAACAACCGGTCGAGTACACCGAGGGCGAAAAGCTCACCATCGCGACCCACGAGGCCGGCCATGCGGTCGTCGCGTACCTCCAGAGCGGCGACACGCGGAAGCTCGAGGTGCTCTCGGTGATCAAGCGCCGCGACGCGCTCGGGCTCCTGGCCCATTCCGACACCGAGGAGCGATGGACGCGCACGCGGTCCGAGCTGCTGTGCGCGATCCAGATCGCGTTCGGTGGGATGACCGCCGAGGAGCTGTTCTTCGGCGAGTCGGGTACCGGTCCGTCGAGCGACCTCGCGCACGCGACGCGGGTCGCGGCGCAGATGGTCGGTTCGTTCGGGATGGCCGGTTCGCTCGTGAGCTTCGACGCGATCGAGAGCGGCCCGATCGCCACCGGTATCGTCGGCAAGGTCTTGGCGAACGACGACGCCCGTCGGTCGGTCGAACGGATCCTCGATCAACAGAAGCAAGAGGTCCGGACGCTGCTCGACGCGAACCGCCATCTCGTCGGGGCGCTCCGCGATGCATTGCTCGAGCGCGACGAACTCGTCGGCGACGAGATCCTCGACGTGCTGCGCGACGCCGAAGCGTCACTCGATTTCGCCTGAGCGAACTCGTCAGTCGCGATCGAGCGGCGCTCGCAGCAGGAGCAGGTCGTAGGCGATCTTGCCGAGCCCGCCGATCACGAGCGGCCAGCCGTACGTGCTGCGGTCGAGAAGGAACCCGGCGAGGGCGGGCGTGGTCGCCGAGGCGAGACTCCGCGGCACGTTCGTGACGCTGGCCGCAGCAGCGCGCTCTTCCGGCGGGACGAGCCGCATCACCAACGCTTGGCGCGCGGGGATGTCCATCGACTGCATCGAGGCGCGCAACAAGAGGCAGGTGATCGCGAGCGGCGCGGTCGGCGCGACCCCGGCGAGAACGAGAAAGGCGTTCGCCGGGAGGTGGGTGAACACCATCGTCCGTACCAGGCCGATCCGGACCGCGAGTCGAGCGGCGATGAGCTGCGAGAACGACGCGAGGAGGCTCGTCGCCGCGAGGGTGAATCCCATCGCCGTCGGGTCGAGGTCGAAGCGCCGTGCGAGGTAGAGCACGAGGATGGCCTGGATCACGAACCCACCCGACGCGGCGTCGAGTGAGAACAAGGCCGCGAGGCGCAGCACGATCGAGCGCGACTCGCGGAGGGGCCGTGGGCGGGTCGGTCGTACATGGGTCGCCGGTGCGAGGTGTCGGTAGACGAACGCGGCGACGATCGCGACGAGCACGTACGCGCCGAACGCGAGGCGTTCGCTCGTCGCGATGTCCCAGTCGTTGCGGCGGGCGAGCCACTGGGGGAGCGGGCTCAGCAACGCGCCCGCGGCCGCGCCGAATCCACCCGCGAGGTTGTAGATCGCGAAGCGGTGGGGTCGCGTCCGTTCGTCGGTGCGATCCGCGATCGCGGCTTGCTCCACGGGGAGGAAGACGCTCACGTCGCCGGCCGACGGGTTGAGCGTTCCGAGCACGGCGACCGCGAGCAGCGGCCAGAAGCGTGTGACGGTCGCGAACCCGAGCCCGGTCGCGGCCATGAGTACGCAGGCGCCGACGAGGATGCGACGCGGGTCGAGGTGCCCCCAGCGCAATCCGGTGTAGAGCGTGAGCGCCGCGGATCCGAGCAACGTGCCCGTGACGATCGCTCCCACCTGGAGTCCGTCGAAGCCGAGGTGCGTGAGGTACTGCGCGAGCAGGACGCTGACGAAGCCGTCGGCGAGACCGCGGATCGCCCGAGCGGTGATGATCGGCCGGGTCGGACCCGTCGGGGTGCTCGGCACGGCCCGAAGCTAGCGTCGGCCGCGTGCCGAAGTCCGTGCTCCGGGGTCGGGTCGTGATCGTCGCCGATGCCGACGGCGAGTCGGGCGCGGTGTTGGCTCGCTCCTGCGTCGACGCGGGCGCGGCGGTCGTGCTCGTCGGCGACGACGCGGGAGCGTTGGGCGACCTCGCGGCATCGTTGTTCGCCGTCGACGCTCGCTGCGCCGTGTTCGTCGGCGACCCGCGCGACGCGGCCGAACGGTCCGCGCTCGCCGAACTCGTCGGCGAGTTGTTCGTCGACCTCGACGGTGGCGCCGAACGAAACGCCTGATGGGGCACCTTCGGTCGGTTGGTAGATTGCGCGGCCACCTGCGACCCGGAAGCGCCCCGTGCCCGACGATCCAAGCCTCACCTCCGAGGGCCCGCCCTCCGAGGGCCTGACCTCCGAACAACGGCGCGCGGGATGGCGGCTGATGCGGGCCGCGGTCGCGCCGCACCGCTCGTGGGTCGTGTTCGGGATTCTCGCCGGCCTCGGCTGGACGGCGGCGCGCGTGACGGTCCCGCTCGCCATCGGCAAGGCCGTCGACGACGGGGTCGAGGCCACGACCGACAGCCGACTCGGGTTCTGGGTCGGGGCGCTGCTCGCGCTCGGTGCGATCCAGGCAGCATTCACGGGCGTTCGGCGGTTCGCGGCGTTCCGCCTCGCGCTCCGCGTCGAGACCGACCTGCGCATGCGCCTCGTCGCACACCTGCAACAGCTCCACTTCGCGTTCCACGACCACGCGCAGACCGGCCAACTGATGGCCCGCGCGAACAGCGACATCGCCCAGGTCCAAAACGTCGTGCTGCTCATCCCGCTCACGATCGCGTCGACGCTCACGATGATCGCAGTCGCCGTCGTGCTCGTGCTGCGCGACCCGCTGCTCGCGATGTTCGCGTTGGTCACCCTGCCGATGCTGCAGATCGCGGCGACACGGTTCTCGCACCGCATGTTCCCGATCGGACTCGCACAGCAGGAGAAGCTCGCGGAGCTCTCGGGAGTCGTCGAGGAGAGCATCACCGGGATTCGAGTCGTGAAGGGATTCGGCGCGGAGCGCCGTCAGCTCGAACGCCTCGATGTCGAAGCCGACGCGGTCTACCGCCGATCGCTCGATGCCGCGTACCTCCGGGCGTGGTTCCTGCCGCTCATCGACCTCCTGCCGACGCTCGGGCTCGTCGGGATCCTCTGGTACGGCGGACACCAGGTGCTCGACGGGGCGCTCAGCATCGGCGACGTCATCGCCGCGAACTTCTACGTGCTCATGTTGATCTGGCCGCTCCGCATGCTCGGGATGCTGCTCGGGCAGATTCCCCGCGCGATCGCCTCGGCGGGGCGGATCCACGAGGTACTCGCGACCGAACCGGTGATCGCCGATCGCCCGGGCGCGCGTGCGCTCCCCGACGGACCCGGCGAGGTGCGGTTCGAAGGTGTGCGATTCGCGTACGGCGGCGGCCGACCCGTACTCGACGGTCTCGACCTCGTCATCCGCGGCGGCGAGGCGGTGGCGCTCGTCGGCGCGACGGCCTCGGGCAAGACCACCGTCGCGCGCCTCGTCCCGCGTTTCTACGACGTCGACGAGGGTCGCGTGCTGATCGACGGTGTCGACGTGCGCGATGTGCGCCTGCACGACCTCCGGCGTTCGATCGGGCTCGTGTTCGAGGACACATTCCTGTTCAGCGAGTCGGTGCGTGCGAACGTGGCGTTCGCCGACCCCGATGCACCCATCGACGCGGTCCGAACGGCGGCGCGGCTCGCAGGTGCCGACGAGTTCGTGAGCGCGCTGCCCGACGGCTACGAGACGCTCGTCGGCCAACACGGCTACACGCTGTCGGGCGGTCAGCGACAGCGGCTCGCCATCGCCCGGGCGGTACTCGCCGACCCGCGGGTGCTCATCCTCGACGATGCGACATCGTCGGTCGATCCGAGCAAGGAGCACGAGATCCGCGCTGCGCTGGCGGAGGTCATGCATGGCCGCACGACCCTCGTGATCGCGCACCGACCGGCGACGATCGCACTCGCCGATCGGGTCGTGCTCCTCGATGGGGGCCGCGTGATCGCCGACGGGACCCACGACGAGTTGCTCGTCACGAGCGAGCAGTACCGAGCGGTCCTCGCGCGCGCCGAGGTCGACGACGTACGGGAACCATCGTGAGGGGCCAGGGGCATTGGGGCGACGCGCTGCCCGACGAGACGCTGAGCCGCGACGAGGCCAAGCGCGTCCTCCGGCGCCTGTGGACGATGCTGACGCCGTGGCGCGGCGGGATCGCGCGGGCTGCGCTCGTGGTCACGGTGCAGGTCGGCGCGCTGATCGCCGGCCCGTCGCTCGTGCGGTACGGCATCGACCGCGGGCTCGCGCGCGGCGATGCCGGTGCGCTCGACCTCGCGGTCGGCCTCTACCTCGTCCTTGCGCTCGCGGGTCTCGTGCTCGGACGGGCCGTCACGCGGATGGTCGCGCGCCTCGGCGAGAGCTTCTTGCGGCACCTCCGTGCCCACGTGTTCCGGCACCTCATGGGCCTGTCGATGGAGTTCTTCGAGAAGGAGAAGACCGGACGCCTCGTCGCGCGGATGACCTCCGATATCGATGAGTTGCAGGAGCTCGTGAGTCAGGGGCTCGTGCTCATGGTGTAGAACGTGTTGCTGTTCGTGGGCACGACAGTCGTGCTGTTCGTGATCAGTTGGCAACTCGCGCTCGTGACGCTGCTGCTCGTCCCGCCGATCTACTTCGCCAGCCGTTGGTTCCGTCGAGTCTCGAACCGCGCGTACCTCGAGGTCCGCGACCGGATCGCGACGAACATGTCGACGCTCCAGGAGAGCCTCGAGGGCATCCGCGTCGTGCAGGCATTCTCGCGTGAGGCGAACGCGACCGAACGCTTCCACGACACGAACGAGGCGCAATACCGGGCGAACCTCACGACGGTGCGGATCTCGGCCAAGTACTTCCCAATGGTGGAGTTCGCCGGCGTCGGCGGGACGGCGCTCATCCTCGGTCTCGGCGGGGTGCTCGCCCATCGCGACGCCGTGACGGTCGGGACGGTCGCCGCGTTCGTGTTGTACCTCAACAACCTGTTCGAGCCGGTGCAACAACTCAGCCAGTTCTACAACACGGTGCAGTCGGCCGGCGCCGCGCTCGGCAAGCTGTTCGGCCTGCTCGACACCGCACCGTCGGTGCACGAACGCCCCGGTGCGTATGACCTGACTGGCGACCTGACTGGCGACCTTCGGGGCGACCCGGGCGACATCGAGGTGCGCGTCGTCTCGTTCGCGTACTTGGACGATCCGGTGCTGACCGACGTGTCGGTGACGATCCACGCCGGTGAGCGCGTCGCATTGGTCGGGCCGACGGGAGCAGGCAAGAGCACGTTGGCCAAGCTCCTCGCGCGCTTCTACGACCCGCGATCGGGCGTGATCACGATCGGTGGACACGACCTGCGCGACGTCACGATCGCGTCGTTGCGGCGCACGATGTGCGTCGTCCCCCAGGAGGGCTACCTGTTCGCGGGCACGTTGCGCGAGAACGTTCGGATCGGGCGTCCCGACGCGTCGGACGCCGACGTCGACTCGGCGCTCCGCGCGCTCGGTCTCTACGAACGATTCGCGGCGTTCCCCGAGGGGTTGGCGACGCAGGTGCGCGAGGGCGGCTCGCGCCTGTCGGCAGGGGAGCGACAGCTCGTCTCGCTGGCGCGCGCGGCGCTCGCCGACCCCCGCATCCTGGTCCTCGACGAGGCGACGTCGAACCTCGATCCGGGTACGGAGCACGCGGTGGAGCAGGCGCTCGAGCGGCTCATGGAGCGTCGGACGGTGGTCGTCGTCGCCCACCGACTGTCGACCGCGGCGCGCGCCGACCGGGTCGCTGTCATCGATGGTGGTCGGTTGGCGGAGTGGGGTACCCACGACGAACTCCTCGCTCGCGGTGGGCGGTACGCCGCGCTGTTCGCCGCGTGGTCGACCCACCGACCCTGACCGCGCCCGTCGGCGCGGTCGCGGTCGTAGCCGCGGTTTGACGAACAATGCGACGCGTTGCCATCGTTCGTGTTCTCGCGATGTGAACCGCTTGCGACATCGACCCATTGGCCGGAGGCCCGACGTGAAGTTCGCCCTGTTCTACGAGATCCCGGTGACTCGGCCGTTCAGCAAGGAGAAGGAGCACCGCGCGTACCAGGACACGCTCGAAGAAGCCATCTTCGCCGAGGCGATGGGTTGGCACGCGTTCTGGACGGTCGAGCACCACGTCCTCGAGGAGTACTCGATCTGTTCGAACCCGGAGGTGCTCTACGGCGCGATCGCGAGCCGGACCGAGCGGATGCGGCTCGGCTACGGCGTGCGCCTGATGCCCAAGCCGTACAACCACCCCGTGCGGAGCGCGGAGTCGGCCGCAGTGCTCGACCTGATCTCGAACGGCCGTGTCGACTTCGGCACCGGCCGCAGCGCGACTCGCATCGAACTCGAGGGATTCGGCATCGACCCGCGCGAGACCCGCGCGATGTGGCTCGAAGCGATCGAGCACGTCGTCGACTGCTGGACGAACGAGTACAACGAGTTCGACGGTGAGTACTGGCAGCTCCCGAGGCGTCGGGTCCAGCCGAAGCCGTTGCAGGATCCGCATCCACCGATCTGGGGCGCGACGACGAGCGACGAAGGCCACGTGCAGGTCGGCGAACTCGGTCTCGGGCTGTGCTCCTTCGCCGTCGGGGTTCCTCCCGAGGAGATCGGTCGCAAGATCGGCGTCTACCGCGATGCCATCGCCGGGTGCACGGCACCGATCGGCAAGTTCGTCAACGAGCAGGCCGCGACGTTCACGATGATGAACGTCGCCCCGACGGCGCAGGAGGCGCGCGCCGTGGCCACCGAGAGCTTCGAGTGGTACCCGAAGGTGGGTGCCCGCCAGATCGGTGGCCTCGCCGAATGGATGGCCGAGCGCGACCAGGATCTCGGGAACTACCACTACGCCGCGGAGATGAAGCAGCACGACGACGACGGTTCTCTCGACCTGCTCTCGATGGACATCCTGATGGGGATGAACGCGTGCGTGTGCGGTACCCCCGACGACGCGATCGAGCAGTGCCGCAAGTACGAAGCGGCCGGCGTCGACCTCCTGTTGTGCCTCGTGAATCCGTATGCGATCCCCCACGACAAGGTGATGCAGACGATCGAACTGGTCGGCCGCCACGTGATCCCGGAGTTCTCGTGACGACCGGCACGATCGCCATCGACGAGGCACTCCTCGACCGTGCCCGTGCGCTCGCTCCGCTCATCGAAGCCGAGGCCGATGTCGCCGAACGCGAGAACACGACGACCCAGGTCGTCGTGGATGCGCTGGCCGGCGCCGAGATGTTCTGGGCGTTGGTGCCGCGCGCGCTCGGCGGACTCGAAACCGATCTCTGCACCGCGCTCGCGCTCTTCGAGGAGCTGTCGCGCGCCGACGGCTCGACCGGGTGGTCGGTCATGGCGAACGCGACGTCGTCGTGCTTCGCTGCGATCTACACGGGCGAAACGGCCGCGCACGAGATGTTCGCCGCCGGGGTGCGCGGGATCCACGCCGGGATGCTCGGCCCGGTCGGCACCGCGCGCCGCGTCGAAGGTGGTTACCGCGTGAGCGGGCACTACCAGTTCGGGTCCGGCTGCGCGCACGCCTCGTTTATCGGCGCGGGCACCGTCGAGGTCGACGCCGACGGTGCCCCGCTCACGGCAGAATCGGGCCTCCCGGCGATGCGGATCGTGCTCGTACCGCGTGATGCCGTCGAATTCCGCGGCAACTGGGACGTGCTCGGGCTCACCTCGACGGGCTCGTTCGACTATGTGATCGACGACGTGTACGTGCCCGAAGAGTTCACGTACTCACTGCTCGAGCACGTGCAGTTGCGGGGTGGCTCGGGATTCGCCGTCGGGTTGTTCGCGATCACGGCCGCCGGACACGCCGGGTTCGCGCTCGGGGTCGGTCGGCGCGTGCTCGACGAGATCGTCGAACTCGCCAAGACACGAGTCCGGATGGCGGGCTTCACGACGATCGCTGCCGACCCGATCTTCCAATACGAACTCGCGACCCACGATTGCGCGCTCCGCGCGGCCAAGGCGCTGGTCTATGAGTCGTTCGCCGCGGCCGATGGCACGGCGCGCGCCGACGGTGCCGCCACGCACCTGCAACAACAGCGCCTCCGCGCCGCCACGACTTACGCGACCAGGGTCGCGGCCGACGCGTCGCGGTTCGCCTACACGTGGGCGGGCTCGGCCGGCTTGCGCCCCGGCGTGATCCAGCGATGCTTCCGCGACCTCCACGCGGGCACCCAACACATCTACGTCGAGAACAACACCCTCAACGGGTACGGTCAGGCGTTGCTCGGCTGATCAGGCGTCACGAGGTCGGCGAGATGGGCGACCTGACCGTCGTCGGCGCCGAGCAGCACGTCGTTGTAGTGACGCTCGCCGCGGTGGTGCTTCGCCTCGGGCGAGGCGAAGCCCATGAGCACCGATACGCGGTGGGGCGCGGCCTCGCTCGTCGGCGGCATCGAAACGTGCATGACGTCGCCGATGTGGATCGTGATGTCGCCCGCTGCCACCGGGATCGACACGCCACGCGGCGCGGATTCGTCTCGCCCGTCGATGAACGGGTGACTGAACATGTGCGAGCCGGGTAGGAAGCGAAGCTCACCCGCCTCGGGTGAGCCGTCGGTGAGGCAGATCGTCATCACGTAGCGCGGGCACGCCGACGCGTGGCCGCCCATGCCGCAATCGCGGTGCCATGGCAGGTCGGCGAGTCCCTCGACGACGTTCGGGGTCTTCCACAGGACGGTGATCCCGTCGCGATCGTTGCCGGCGTCGTTGCGGAGTTCGATGCCCGGGAGCGACGCGACGAGCCCGACGCGATCGTCGCGGTGGAGGCGCTGGAGGCGTTCGCGACGGGCGCCCGTGAGGACGCGACACAGCACCGCGCGACCACCGGCGTCGCGGCCCCACCACGACTGCTGGTCGCCCTCGACCGCCTCGTCGTGGAGCAGGTCGGCCTCGGCGAGCATCTCCGCGACTTCGGCAAGGTCGAACGCCTCGCGGACCCACAGGTAGCCCGCGGTCGCGAGGAAGTGGCGGGCGTCGGTGTCGTCGGAGCGGATCTCGTCGAGGGTGAACGAACGCGCGATCGCGAGCGGCGCGCCGGCGCGGTCGCGGAGGTCGACCGTGGCGGGATCGAAGATCGGACGACCGTGGAACATCGCGCGCAGGGCCGGCTCCCAGCGCACGAAGCGCAACGGGTTGCCGCGCACGACCTCGACGCGACCGCCATAGAAGAGCGCGGGTGGCGTGTCGAGGTCGGCGACGAGGCCGCGCCAGGAGTCGAGGTCGAGGCCGACGACCGTCTTGGCGTCGGCGTCGCCCGCGACGATCTCGACGGTGTCGCCGGTGCCGCGATAGGTGTAGGCGCCGTCGGGGGTGCGGATCGCGAGCGGTCCGATCTGGGTCGCGTCGGGGCCGGCGAGCGCACCGTTGCCGGCCGCGAGGCGGGCGGGTAACGCGACCTCGTGGAACTCCCGGAAGTCGATGGTCGGGATCATGACGAAACGGTAGTCCGGTGATCCGCCCGGCGCGCCGGTGCGAATGGTCGACGAACGCCCGACTTCGAGGGGCGGACCAGCGCGAGGGGGAACACCATGGACAGCATTGCGATGTTGGGTCGGGTCGTCGCCGAGACGACCCGTCTCGTCGAGGGCACCACCGGCGATCTGTACGACCGCCCGTCGCCGTGCGCGGGCTGGACGGCCCGCGATGTCATCAACCACATCACGGGGGGCGCGACGATGTTCGCGATGTCGGCAGAATCCGGCGCGGTTCCCGACGACGTGCTCGGTCGATTGATGGGCGGCGACAATCTCGGCACCGACCCTCACGCCGCCTGGACCACGGCCGCGGCACGGGCGATGAGCGCGTTCGCCGACCCCGCGGTGTTGGAGAAGATCGTGACCTTGCCCTTCGGCGCGATGCCGGCCGGTGTCGCGCTCGAAATCGCGATCTTCGATGTCGCCACCCACGCGGCCGACCTGGCGCGCGCGACGGGACAGTCCGTCACCGACCTCGCGATGTTCGAGACCGCGCTCGAGGTCGGTCGCCGCATGGTCGGACCCGACCTGCGCATCCCGGGCGTCTTCGATGCCGAACAGACCGTCGGCGGCGACGCGCCCGTGACCGATCGACTGCTGGCATTTGCAGGTCGCGTGCTCTGACCCGCGGCACCTCAGCGGTCGTTGCGGGCTCCGACGCACGCGGCGCGCGCGTGACAGCCGTGGAGATGGTCGTTCACCAGCCCCATCGCCTGCATCGCTGCGTACATCGTGGTCGGCCCGACGAATCGGAATCCGTTGGCGAGCAGGTGCTTCGAGAGCGCGATCGATTCGGGGGTCTTGGCCTCGAGGTCGCCGAGTCGTCGCGGAACGCGACGCCGGCCACGGGGAGCGAACGACCACACGACGTCGCTCAGCGAATCACCTCGGTCCTGGAGCGCGACGGTCGCGCGGGCGTTGGCGATGGTGGCCTCGATCTTGCCGCGATGACGCACGATGCCGGCGTCGCCGAGCAATCGGCCGACATCGCGTCGCCCGAACGCGGCGACGCGTTCGGGATCGAAGCCCGCAAACGCGTCGCGGAAGTTGTGAACCGGCCAGGGCTGGTAACCGTGTTCGACGAGGATCGACGAGATCTTCTGCGCCCGACCGGGCGGCATGGCCGGGTCCAGGGCCACGACGGGAGTCCCGGATGCGAACAGGCCCAGC
>SXJQ01000049.1 GCA_005779345.1 Actinomycetota bacterium | reverse complement strand
GACTCGTATGCGGCCTGCTCGGCGATCACCAGACGCACTGCCTGATCTGTGAGCGATGGCGCTTCAGGCAGCGGAGTCCGGAGTTCTGCCCATCCCGCCAACGCAGCATCCTGATGTGTGCGGGGTACGACATTCCCTCATCGGGCGGCACCGCGACGCTCGTGGCGTTGACTGGCAACACGACGAGCTTGTACACGAGCACTGGTGGTGGCACGATCGCGGGCGAACACGCTGCTGTCGCGGCGGCGACGCGCGCGCTCCTGGCTGCACGACAGCATCTGACGCTCTTTGCCGGCCCGGATGACCGTGCACTCCCCACTGGCGGCGCAGTCCGGTTCCATATCCTCTCGACTCGCGGAAGCCGCTCCGTCGACGTACCCGAGGACGCCTTCTGGGGTCGAGTCGACCATCCGCTCATGCCTGTTATCGCTGCCGCTCAAGGTGTGATCGCATCGATGCAGCAGGTCTGACCCAGTGCGCAGCGCGATCGTCCTGCACGTTCGGTGACGGTGCGCTGCCAGTCAGCGCGACACCTGAGAGGACGCAACTCGAACCTGCTGCTGACCTAGGCAAGTGTTGTCGGAACGACAACGTTTGTGCAGGTCGTGAGACTCGAACCGTGACGTCGGGCGTCAGCTGTGACGGTCGATGAGCCCCAACCCGTCGGCAGCCTTGCGCAGTCGCTTGTCACGCGTCCACAGTCGCGTTCCGGCAGTGAGTTGCGCCGCCGCGAGAAGGTGTGCGTCGACCAGGCTGAGTCCCCGTGACCAAAGGGTGTTCGCCTCGATGAAGACCAGGAGTTCGTCGTCAGACGCGGGCACGATCGTCGGGAGATTCGAGAGCAGTGTGAGGAACTCGGCGCGGCGCGCAATGGAGCCCAGGGCCAACTCGCCGAGCACCATCGGGTGGATCGCGACTTCGTCGCGTTCGAGCAGTGCTACGAGGTGTGTTTCGCTCCGGTGCAGGTGGTCGATCCAGATCGAAGTATCGACAAGGATCACGCGGCGCTGCCGCGACGGCGCGGAGCGGCAGTCGCCTTCGGGTCCGACCCCCCGAGGCGTGCGAGTCGGCGGGCGCTCTCTACTTCGACCAGCGTCTCGAGGCCGAGCCGGAGGAGCGTTGCTCGTTCCGTAATGCCGGTGAGCTGCGCGGCCTTCGCTGCGAGTTCGTCGTCGATCGTGACGGTCGTGCGCATCGCGTCATCCTCTGGATGTTCGGGTTGCATCAGAATCTACATCAAATGATGCCATGAACCGCGCGCATCGCGGGGCAGTGCCCGGGGAGGGACTCGAACCCTCATGCCCCGCGGGGCCGGCGGGTTTAAGCCGCCTGCGTATACCGTTCCGCCACCCGGGCGGGTGCTGCGGCAGAGGCTACGCGCCATCACCGCGCGAGGGGCAGGGTCGCGTGCAACTCGTTCGCGATCGGTTCGTCGACATCCATGAGACGCGGCGACGCGCCGGCGACGTCGAGCGCGAGGGTCGCGACTCCGACACGCCGCTGGAACCACGATGCCAGCGTGCGCGCGCTCTGGAGTCGACCGACGGGAACGATCTGCACGTGATGGGCCACCACACCGGAGCTGAGCACGATGACGCCGCTGGCGACGGCATGGCCGGCACGAGCATGAGCGCGTCGCCCCCAGGGGACTCCGGCCGCGACGGCGAGCAGTGACGCGGCACCTGCGGGATACCACGCGAAGGTCGCGACCAGCGCGCCGAGCGCGAGCACGCCAGTGCGCCTCACGATCGCGCGCCGGCGAGCAGCGGGAGGTCGCGGCGTGAGTTCGGGAAGCCACGAGTCGACCCGCGGCGGGACTCCCAACGCGAACGCGAGCACCTCGGGCACCTGCTCCCGCGGGAGCCACACGATCGTGCACCGCGACGGATTGTCGTTGCCCGGCGCGGCGGAATGCATCGTGAGCGACACCGCGCCGAGCGCGCGGCGCAACGGATTGTCGAGGATCGACACGTACTGGATGCGAGCACGCGGAACCGAGAGGTGCTGCACCTCGAGCAGGCCGTAATCGACACGGAGTTCGTCGCCCGTCACCTCGAGCCGGTAGCGAGCGAACGTCAGTAGGTGGCCGAGCGCCGAGAACGCGACGACGCCGACGACGATCGCCACCGCGACAGCCAGCGCACCGAGCGCGGCGAGCGGGCGGTCGCCCGCGACCAACGACCCGAGTGCGAGCGGCGACATGAGTACCGCGGTTGCGATCGCGACCATCGGCACGGTCGAGGTCGCGCCCGCGGCTGCGAGCTGGGCCGGTGTCAGCGAATACACGACTGCCGGGCGCGCGGGTGGGGCCCGAGGCGGCGGCGAACCCTGCGCCACATCGGGCGCGATCGACCGCGGTACGAGCGCGAGCTCGGCGCGGCGCATGAGCACCCAGTCGCGCACGGTCTGCGCGCCGGCGTGATCGAGGTACGTGAGCGCGACATGCCCGGCGGCCGAACCGGCGGTGTCGATGCGCACCTCGGCGAGACCGAGGAGTTGCGCCAAGAGCCCCCGGTGCAGGTCGACCTGCTGCACGCGTTGATACGGCACCACCTGTTCGCGGCGCCGGAACACGCCCGCGGTGACGACCATGTCGTCGACCCGCAGCTCGTAGCTGTGGAACCACCAGTGCACGAGACGGAAGCCGCTCGACATCCCGATGAGCAGCCCGAGCGGGTTCACACCGTCGAGCGCGAGCGAGTAGGCGACGCCGAGCCCGACGCCCCCGAACCCGAGCGCGACGGTGAGGGGATGCGTGCGGCGACGTCCGAAGCCACCCGGGGGCCACGGCCCGACCGGCGCGGGCGCTGTCGGCGCGGGCGGTGCGGCGGGTGCGGCGGGATCAGACGGCGTCGTCACGGCCGGCTCGCTCGAGCAGGAAGCGGCGCACATCGTCGGCGTTCGACGCGGCGAGCCCGGGGAGGCTCGCGTCGCTCGTGGCGGCGGCGGTCCGCACCGTGAGGGTCGCGAGGCCGAGGAGGCGCTCGATCGGTCCGCGCACGACATCGATCTGTTGGATGCGGTGGTAGGGCACGGCCGAGCGCCGAGCGATGACGACCCCATGGCGCAGTTCGAGCGCCGCAGGCCCGGCGGACCAACGCCACCGTCGCCAGGCGGCGCCCGACCACGCGATGCATCCGAGCGTGACCGCCACGCCGAGCACGCCGACGGCGAGCGCGAGACCGCCGAGCCCAGCCGCTGCCGCCACCGCGGCACCGACGACCGTCAGCGCGAGGCACGGCCCGCCCGACTCGATCGCCCAGACCTGGCGGACCTTCGGGTCGAGGCGCTGGACGTCGCCGCCGGCGACTTCGGACACAGCCATCTCTCACCACGCTCCCACGCTGGCGTCGACGCGTCGACACGCACCGAACCGGACAAAGGGTACGACGTCAGGCGGCGTGGCGAGTGGCACGTGGACCGCCGTCGACCGGATCGAGTTCGGCGAGCGATCGCAGCAGCACCTGGCGCATCCGTTCGGCGGCCCGTCCGTCGAGGTCGTTGGCGGCGAGGACCCCGTCGATCATGTCGCGCTGGATCTGGGCGGCCTGGCGGCCCGCGAGCCGGACCGCGACGACCGCCCCACCGGGAAGCCTGCGGATCGTGCGGTCGGCATCGCGCCGGCGCGGCGGGCTCCGGAACGCCGGGACGACCAGGCCCGATGCCCGCGCCGCGCTCTGGAGTTGCCGAGCACATTGTGCGAACAAGACCGCCCCGGACCTCACCTCGTCACTATGGCAGGGGGCTGAGACAGCGCACGCGCTAGAAGCATGGCGTGGCCAGCGGGGCGGGACGAGGTGAGGGTCGGGCGCACGATCGCGAGATCCTGCGCCTCGCGCTGCCGGCCCTCGGCGCCCTCACCGCCGAGCCGATCTACGTCCTCGTCGACACCGCGATCGTCGGTCACCTCGGCCGGTACCCGCTGGCAGGGCTCGGTATCGCCGGCACCGTCCTCACCGCGGCATTCGGCATCTTCAACTTCCTCGCCTACGGCACGACGGCCGCCGTTGCGCGCCGGATCGGCGCGGGCGACGAACGCGGTGCGGCCGAGCAGGGTTTCGCCGGGCTCTGGCTCGCGGTCGGTCTCGGCCTCGCCTTGACGACGGTGGGGTTGCTCGCCGCACCGTTCATCGTCGACGCGATGGGCGCCTCCGACACGGTTCGGCCCTTCGCGCTCACCTACCTGCGCATCAGCCTGCTCGGGGCACCGCTCGTCACCGTGATGCTCGCCGGGGTCGGTTACCTCCGCGGCACCCAGGACGCCCGCACGCCACTCCTGATCGCGATCGCGGCCAACGTCGCGAACCTCGGGCTCGAGCTCCTGTTCGTCTACGGATTCGACTGGGGCATCGCGGGTTCCGCGTGGGGCACGGTGATAGCGCAGGCCCTCAGCGCCGCGGCGTTCGTCGCGCTGCTGCTGCGAGCGCGACGCGCGACCGGCGCCGACGCGCGACCCGACCGCGCGGAGATCGTTCGCACCGCCCGTGTCGGCGGCCACCTCGTCGTGCGCACCGCGTCGCTCCTCGCCGCGTTCACCACCACGACCGCGATCGCGTCGCGCATCTCCGACACCGCGGTCGCCGCGCACCAGGTCGCGTTCCAACTCTGGTACGTCCTCGCGCTCGCACTCGACGCCATCGCGATCGCGGGCCAGGCGATCGTCGGCCGGTACCTCGGCGCAGGTGATCGCCGCGGCGCGCGCACCGTCACGAGGCGAATGCTCGAGCTCGGTGTCGTCGCTGGGATCGCGGCGGGCGGGCTCGTGATCGCGGCCCGCGAGCCGCTCACGGCGGTGTTCACCGACGACCCCGCGGTACGCGACGCGCTTGCCGCGGTGCTCCCGATCGTGGCGTTGTGGCAGCCGATCGGTGCCGTGGTGTTCGTGCTCGACGGCGTCCTCATCGGCGCGGGCGAGACGCGCTACCTCGCGGGCGCGATGCTCGTGGCGACGTTCGCGTTCCTTCCGTTCGCGCTGCTCGTGTTGCCCGCGGGCGGCGGACTCGCCGCGCTGTGGTGGTCGCTCGGCGTCTTCCTCGTCGCGCGCGCCATCGGCATGGGGCTGCGCTATCGCACCGATCGCTGGCTGGTCACCGGCGCGGTCAGGGAATGACGGGCGCGTCGACCAGGTCAGGCCGTGCGGGCCCGCCCGACCGGCGTTCGTGGTCGTCGAGCGCCCCGATCACCGACGGCCGCGTCACCACCGTCAGCACCACCCCGAGCAGGATCACCGCCGCGCCCGCGACCGTCGCTCGAACGCCGATGCGGTGCGCGATCTCACCCTGGACCCAGGCACCGAGCGGGAACCCGCCCGTGATCGCCATCGCGTAGAGCGCGAGGCACCGCCCGCGGTACTCGTCGTCGACGAGCAACTGGATCGACGTGTTGAGCGCGTTCACCGTCGACAGGTAGCCGAAGCCGATCCCGAGCATCAGCACGACGGCGACCCAATACGTCGGTGCGAGCGCGAACCCGACGAGCGCGCCGCAATAGGCGATCGCGGCGATCGAGGCCTGTCGCGATCGCCGAACACGTTCACCGACCGACGCGAGTAGGAGCGCCGCGCACACCGCGCCGATTCCGAGGCACGCGTAGAGCCAGCCGTAGGCGGCCCGGTCGACGTCGAACTCCTCGGCCGCGAACACGGCGACGAACGGGATCACCGGGCTTCCCAACGCTGCGACCGAAAAGACGAGTCCGACCGCGACTTTCACGCCGCGGTGACGCCGCGCGTAACCGAGCCCGGCGCGCACCTGCTGGAGCGGTCCCTCGCGTCGCTCCGGCGCGGGCACCGCGGCGACTCGGGTGGCGAGCACCGCCGCGATCACCGCGAGGTAGGAGATCGCGTTGACCGTGAACGAGGTCGACGGTCCCCAACGGGCGAGTACGAGCCCGCCGAGCGCCGGACCGAACGCACGCGCCGCGTTGAACTGCGCGGAGTTGAGCGTGATCGCGTTCTGCAACAGCTCGGGCGGCACGAGACTCGGCATGAGCGACTGCCAGGCCGGCAGCCCGATGCCCGTCGCGGCACCGACGAGCGTGACGAGGCCGACCGTCGTCCACGGGCTCGCGGCACCGTCGCGCCAAACGACCGCGAGCGCGACCGCCCCCACGATCCCGATCACGTTCGCGAGCAGGGTCACGGTGCGCCGCGGGAGCCGGTCGGCCAGCATCCCGCCGACCGGGCTCAACACGAATGCCGGGAAGTACTGGCAGAACGTCGCAAAACCCACCCAAGCTTCGCTCCCCGTCGCCCGGTAGACGACGTAGGGCACCGTGAGGTTCTGCATCCACGAGCCGGTCTGCGACACCAGGGCCGCGGACCAGAACAGCGCATAGTTCCGATACCGCAACGCGCGGAACGCGTCGGAGAAGCGGCGTTCGGAGCGCTCGGCGACGGCCATCGGGCCGACGTTACCGACCCTCCCCCTCGGCGCCGACCCTGCGGTTTGGCGCGGACCCTGCCGGCCGAGTGCAATGGCAGGTGATGGATGATCGCCGCGAGCCCACGACCGCCGAACGGCGAGCCGGCATCGTCGACCTGCCGGCGGCCGCGTCGCGTGAGCTCGTTCCGGTCGCCCGACCGCAACTCGACGAGGATTCACCCACCGTCGACGCCGAACGCGGCGGCGATGTCGACACCTGGGGACGCAGCGACAAGCTGCGAGCGCTCACCCGCACCGTGTACGAGCCGTTCTACAAGCACTGGTTCCGCGCCGAGTGGGAGGGCTTCGAGCACCTCCCGACCGAAGGCGGCGCGTTGCTCGTCGCGAACCACGCCGGGGCGATCCCGTCGGACGCACCCGTGATCATGCACGGCATCGAGCGCGACCTCCACCGGCCGGTCTACGGACTCGCCGAGTATCTCTTCCGCCGGATGCCGGCGATCGGCACGATGTGGTCGCGCGCGGGTGGCGTCACCGCCAACCCCGACAATGCGTACCGACTCCTCCACGACGACCGCGAGCTGGTGCTCGTGTTCCCCGAAGGGACCAAGGGAACCGGCAAGCTCTACCAGGATCGCTATCAACTCGCTCGTTTCGGACGCGGTGGGTTCGTCGAGATCGCGATGCGCGCCGGCGTGCCGATCATCCCGATCGCGGTCGTCGGCGCCGAGGAGTCGATGCCGATCGTGTGGAAGAGCCGCCGGCTCGCGAAACTCATCGGACTCCCGTACTTCCCGATCACGGCGAACATGTTGCTGCTCGGCCCGCTCGGCCTCGTCACCTACTTTCCCGCGAAGTTCCGGATCCGGGTGCTGCCACCGATCCACTTCGACGAATCACCCGACCAGGAGCGCTACTCGCGCAGCCGTGTCATGGACGCGTCCGAGTTGGTCCGCCGCCAGATCCAAGACGCCCTCTACGACATGTTGCGCACCCGCAAGAGCATCTGGACGTGACGCGATGAGGGTCCTCGTCACCGGGCTGTCGACGTTCTGGGGCGGTCGCGCCGCGCAGTCGCTCGAGGCGCGACCCGATGTCGAGGTCGTCGTCGGACTCGACACCCGCGAGCCGCGAGTCCCGCTCGAACGCACCGAGTTCGTGCGTGCCGACTCCTCGTACTCGATCCTCCAACGCATCGTGCAGGCCACCGACGTCGACACGGTCGTGCACACGCACCTCGTCGTCGACTCGACGCGCGTGAGTGGTCGCGCGCTGCACGAGACGAACGTGATCGGCACCATGAACCTGCTTGCCGCCGCGGGCGCCCCCGACAGCCCGGTCCGCAATGTGATCGTCAAGTCGAGTGGCTACGTGTACGGCGCCGGGAGCCGCGACCCCTACCTGTTCCGCGAGGAGGCGAAGCGCACGAGCCCGCCGCACACCAACGTGGAGCGATCGCTGTTGGAGGTCGAGGCGTTCTTGCGCGACTTCGCGGCCGACAACCCGCACATCACCGTCACGTTGTTGCGGTTCACCAACGTGCTCGGCGACCAACTCGACACACCGTTCTCGCAGGCGCTGCGGCTCCCGGTCGTCCCCGAGATCCTCGGGTTCGACCCACGCCTCCAGTTCGTCCATGAAGACGACGTCGTCGCCGCGCTCATGTACGCCACGACCCACGATCTCCCCGGCGTGTTCAACGTCGCGGCCGACGGACTGTTGCCGTGGAGCGAGATCTGCTCGATGGTCGGCAAGCGGCGCGTCGCGCTCCCGCCGCTGTTCACCAACGCCGCCGCCGAACCGCTGCGACTGCTGCGGGTCGTGAACCTTCCGCCGGAGTGGCTCGACCTGTTGCGCTTCGGGCGAGGGATGGACAACCGGCGCTTCAAGGAGGCCGGGTTCCGGTACCGCTACACGATGGCCGGCACGGTCGAGGCGTTCGCGCGCGGCTTGCGGCTCGAGAAGACGATCGGCACCAAGGCCGCGCCGTCGTACAAGTACGAGCGTGAGGTCGAAGACTTCTTCCGCCATTCGCCCGCCGTGGTCCGCCACGAATCCTGAGGAGCCACCGTGCCGCTCCACGTCGAACGACGCGACCGCGTCGCCGTCCTGACGCTCGACGACGCCGAGCGTCGCAACGCGCTCACCATGCCGCTCGTCGAAGAGATCGTCACCGCGATCGACGAACTCGAGGCCGACGCGGCGATCGGCGCGCTCGTGATCACGGGCGCGGCCCCCGCCTTCTGCTCGGGCGCCGACACGAGCGCACTCGGCCGGTTCGCCGACACCACCGACGCCGAAGAACGCGGTTCGATCGTGACCGTCTACGACGGCTTCCTCCGCGTGCTGCGGTCGTCGCTGCCGACCGTCGCCGCGGTGAACGGCGCGGCGGTCGGCGCGGGATTCAACCTCGCGCTCGCGTGCGACATCCGCCTCGCTGGTACCTCGGCGCGCTTCGACACGAAGTTCCTGCGGATCGGACTGCACCCCGGCGGCGGCCACCTCTGGCTGCTCGAACGTGCCGTCGGACCGCAGAGCGCGGCCGCGTTGGCCCTGTTCGGACAGGCACTCGACGGCGCGCAGGCGGCGGCGCGCGGGTTGGCGTGGACGTGTCACCCCGACGACGAACTCCTCGACGCGGCCGTGGCCTTGGCGGCACGCGCCGCCGAGGTCCCCGAGGCCCTCGTCGCGCGGGCCAAGGCGACCCTGCGCCAGACCGCCTGGCAGCCCGACTTCGACTCGGCCGTCGCCACCGAGGTCGCCCACCAGACCTGGAGCCTGACCCAAGGCTGGTTCGGGCGCCGCTGACCACCGTGACCCACGCGTGCACAAGTGCACATTTGTGGCTAAAGTGGGCAGGTCGCCTGGGCTGGGAGGCCGACATGTTCGTCTGGCGCTGCCGTACCTGTGTCGCCGTGCTGCCCGATCCTTCGGTCGCGCGGTGCCCCCTCTGTCACGAGAACCTGAAGAAGCACCCCCCGACCGTGATCGGCGAGGCGCGCCGCGACGACTGGTACCGGCGGATGCCCTGGGAGCACGACGATCAGGCGAAGTGACCGGCGGTGGTCGCGGACCGGATCAGAGCCAGGCAGTCACCAACGCGGGGCCGTGTTCGGTCCATTCGTCGAGGGTCATCGCGTAGCGCACGTGATCTTCGTAGATCCCCTGGATCTGGAGGAATCGCAGCGACGTTCCCTCCTCACGCATGCCGAGCTTGATCGCGACCCGCCGGCTCGCGGCGTTCCGAGGCACGATCGCGGCCTCCATGCGATGCAGACCGAGCACCTCGAAGCCGTACCGCAGGAGCACGACGACGCCTTCGGGGACGTAGCCCGCACCGGCGTAGGCGTCGTCGACCCAGTACCCGATGTACGCGGACTGGAACGGCCCTCGCTGCACCGAGCCGAGGCTCACCTCGCCGATCATCCGACCGTCGCGGAGGAACAACCCGAATCCGTACGCGGAATCGAAGTGGCGTTGCCGGTCCCAGGCGCCGCAGCGGCTGCGGAACGCGTCGCGATCCTCGACCGGATCGGGGCTCCCGGGCTCCGATGCCGGCTCCCACGGTTCGAGCCAGGCGCGGCAACGGACGCGGATCTCGCGCCACGCGTCCCAGTCGTCGGCACGCAGCGGCCGCAGCAGGACGCGCCGCCCCGCGAGTTCGAGGAGATCCGTGTCGCGCACCACCGCGGGCGAGGCTAGCGACCGACGGGCTGCTTGCCGGCAGCGCACCCATTAGCGTCGCCGCGTGCCCACCAACCCGACGAAGCCCGCGTCCGCAACGTCGTCCGCAACGTCGCCCCGCTCCGCGAACGACGATCGT
>SXJQ01000048.1 GCA_005779345.1 Actinomycetota bacterium | reverse complement strand
GCGTGGTCGACCTCGACCGCTTCGACCGTGTCGTCGTGCGCCCGCGCCGTGACACGCACGCCCGCACCGAGATCCGCGACGGATTGGTGGTGCAGCGAGTTGGTCCAGTACTCGTCGGCGTCGAGGATCCCGGCGAGGCGTGACGAGGCGTCGACCGTCACGTCGTGCACGCGGGTGTTGTAGCTCGCCATCACCATGTGCTCCTCGATGTGCTGCACCAGCGTGCCGCCCAGCGCGACGTTGAGTACCTGGATCCCTCGACAGATCGCCAGGGTCGGCTGGTTGCGTTCGACGACCGCGCGGGCGACGGCGAGGTCGACCGCGTCGCGCTCGGGCTGGGTCGGCCCGCAGCGGGCATCGGTCGGGGCGCCGTAGCTGCGCGGATCGACGTCGACGCCGCCGGTGATCACGACCGCGTCGAAGCGGTCGAGGAGCGCGTGGAGATCGTCGCGGTCGTCGGGGTCGACGACGGGGAGGATCACGGCTCGCCCGCCGGCCCGCGTGACCGCCCGCACGTACGGCGTCGACACGACCTCGTGGCGTGTCGCCAGATCGTCGTCGTCGTCTCGCACCAGGGCCGAGTGGGCGGTGATCGCGACGAGCGGCTTGGGCATGGCACAGTCTCGCGCGGCGTGCGTTCAGGCCGTGAGGCGGGCGAGGGCACGCTGCAGGTGCTCGGCACTGTCGCGCAGCCCGCCGGGGCGACACCGGGCGAGCCAGCACGCGCGGTAGTCGTCGATGTCGTCCGCGAGCATCACGGCCTGGGATACCTGGTCCGGTGCCGCGATGCCGATCCGCCGGGCCAGCACCCACGCCCCGTGGCGGGCGAGGCGGGTCGCGTTCGCGACCTCGGCGACGACTGCCGCGCCATCGCGACACGTCGGACGCGCGGACTCGGTCGCCGCGAGCGCGTCGTCGAGTTCGTCGACGACTCGCGCGACCGCCTCGGCATCGGGCCGCCCGAACGCGGCGAGGAACTGGTCGGGGAGGAGGGCGACCTGGAGCGGGCTGCAATTGAAGGCACTCCGCCCGGTGTGCTGCCACTGGCGGCCGATGCGGTCGAGCGCGCCGCCGAGCCCGGAGGTGGCGTCGCCGAAGACGTGCCGGTCGAGCGCCGCGGGAAGGTCGAGGTCGTGGTTCGTCGCGTGGCACCAGCTCGACGCGCCGGCCGCGACGATCGGCGGGAGGCTGACCGCGGGCGGTTGGAGGTGCCCGTTGTCGCCCCAGTCGGTGAGGAGCAGCCCGGGGGCGCCGATATCGAGTCCGACCCGCACCGCGTCATCGATGTTCGCGAGCGCGTTGTCGAGCCGACCGACGAGCGAGTTCCACGTCGAGGTCCCCGGTGCGACCCACGGATGGACGCCGAGTTCGAGGAGCGGCTCGACGAGCGGCGCGAAGCCGCGGTGGGCGCCGAGGTCGAGCCCGAGTGCGTCGAACACCGTGGCCATCGCGGGTGGAACCGCGGCAACTCGACCGTCGGTCGGCGGCGCTTCGTAGGTCCAGGCGACGGGGGTCAGGCCATCGCGAACGAGTGGGCGAGCGCCTTCGGGGTGCGAGCGGACCATGTCGGCCCAGAACAGCACCTCGCGGCCCTCGGCGAGCAGCGGGGCCGCGATGCGCAGCACGTGTTCGGCGAACACGACGCCGGTTCCGCGCGCTGCGCAGTCGGCGCGGCTCACGCCCTTGCCGAGCTCGAACGTTTCGTCGCATCCGATGTTGACCGCGCGACTCGTGAAGTTCGCGACGAGCTCGCGGAGGAGTCCGCGCGCGAACTCGGCGTTGTCCGCGGTCGGAGCGAGAACCGCGGGGGGCATCGTGAAGCCGGGCACCACCTCGAATCCGTCGGGACACTCGGCCCGCGACCGGTACTCGTCGTGGCGGAGCCACCGTTCCATGTGACCGAAGCAGTTCTGGTTCGCGACGAGCGTGATGCCGGCGCCTCGGCATTGCGCGTCGAGCCACGCGAGATCGTCGGCGGTGAGCGGGTCCGCGTCGCGCCACACGACCTCGTGATCGCGGTACGCGAAGGTGTGTTCGGTGTACAGCTCGAGGTGGTTGATCCGCACGAGCGCGAGGATCTCGACGAGCCGTTCCAGGGTTGCCCGCGTCGGGACGCGGTCGCGGCTGATGTCGAGCATGTAGCCGCGCTGGGCGAGGTCGGGGGCGTCGTCGACCTCGAGCTCGGGAAGCCCGTCGGGCGACTGCGCTCGCACCTGGTCGAGTGTCTGACGCGCATAGCGCAGGCCGGCGTCGTCGGCGTGGGTGATCGTGACGCCGCTCGTGTCGACCCGCAGGCGGTAACCCTGGGGCGCGAGCGTGTGGTCGAGCGCGACCCTCGGTTCGGTCGCGGCCGCGACGACCGCCGCGGCACCGACACGCAGGCGGCGGGGGCGCGGGAGCAGGTCGGGGGCGACCGCGGTCACCGGCGTCGCCTCATCCCAGTTCGAACGATCGTGTGAGCTCCCAGTCGGTGACGCCGGTTGCCGTCGGGTCGCCGCCGGTCGTGTGGAACATCAACCACTCCCAGCGGCGCGATTCGACCCAATGGTCGACGAACTCGTCGCCGAGCACGCTGCGCAGATGGTGGTCGTCGGCGAGGCGGTCGGCGGCACGCGTGATCGAGCGCGGGAGATGCGGCCAACCTTCGCCGGGGAGGCCCCAGCCGGCGACGCGCAGCGGCTCGTCGAGCGGGAGCTGATGCTCGAGGCCGACCAGCCCGCCGGCGAGCACGGCGGCCAGCACCAGGTACGGGTTCGCGTCGCCGCTCGCGGCGCGTTGTTCGATGCGCGCCGAGTTCGGCGAGCGCGACAGCACCCGAACGCCGGTCGACTTGTTGTCCTCGGCCCAGGTCGCGGTGGTGGGCGCCGCGGCCCAGCCCACGAGCCGCCGGAAGGAGTTGACGCTCGGCGCGAAGATCGACGTCGCAGCGGGCATGGTGGCGACGATCCCCGCGAGCCAGTGCGCGAGCACGGGCGGGAGGTCGCTCGCTCGCGCGAAACCATCGGGCGCCCAACAGACGGGCTCGTCGCCATCGATCGTGCGCAGCGAGTGGTGCACGTGCAGACCGTTGCCGTACCCGTCGTGGGGCTTCGCCATGAATGTCACCGAGCACCCGAGGTCGAGTGCGACCTCACGCATGATCTGTTTGGTGCGTACGACGTGGTCGGCGGCCGTCACGATGCCGGTCGGAACGAGGTTGAGTTCGAACTGTCCGGGTGCGGCTTCGTCGTGCCAGCCCTCGACTCCGACTCCGATGGCCTCGAGCCTCCCGACGACCTCGTCGAGGAACGCGAGTTGTTGGCGGGAGTTGTAGATCGAGTATCCGATCGGGGCGGCATGCGACATCGGCGTGAGCCCGCGGTACCCGCGCCGACGCGCGGTGTCGACCGATTCGGCGAACAGCATCCCTTCGATCTCGAACGCGGCTCTCGCCGTGTAGCCCTGCGCGGCGAGCCGCGCGACGACCGAGCGGAGGAGCGCGCGGGGGCACACCGGCAACGCCGCGCCGTCGAGGTCGTGGTGGTCGACGAGGACGCCCGCGAATCCCGGTTGGCCGGGGAGCGCCACGAGCGTGTCGAGGTCGGGTCGTTGCACGAAGTCGCCGAGCGCGTCGCGCCGCCAACTCGGCCACCAGGTGAGGTAGGG
>SXJQ01000047.1 GCA_005779345.1 Actinomycetota bacterium | reverse complement strand
GGGCGGCCAACTGCATCTTTGACGCGCAGCGTGGCGGTGTCAAGGAGCGCACGATGAATCAGCCCCGCGTCACGAGCACCTGCGAGCCCGGCCCTCGGGCCCGCCGCGGCCTCGGATCGCGCATCGGTGAACGACTGCACACGAGCGCCGCTAGCCCTGGTTCGCTCGCGCCCTGCGTGGTACCGTCGCCCGACCTGGAACCGGTCCTTCTGTGCCGGATTCCGAGCCGCCAGCTGGAACGGGCCGGCGACGAGAACGGGCAGAACCGGGCAGAACGGGCAGCAGGGGGAGAGGCGGACCCGACCGTGAGCAGTGCCGACACCGAGTCGCGACAGGAGTCCCCGAACCTCGGGCGCCTCCTCGCGCGGATCGACGAGCGCACCGCCACCGTCGCGATCGTCGGCCAGGGCTACGTCGGGCTCCCCGTGGCGATGCGCTGCGTCGAGGCGGGTTTCGCGGTGGTCGGCTACGAGGTCGACTCTCGCCGCGTCGCGATGCTCCACGACGGCGACAGCTACGTCGGCGACGTGCCGAGCGAACAACTCGCCGCCGCGCTCGAGCGCGGCTATCGCGCCACCGATCAGGTCGGCGACCTCGCCGGCTTCGACATCGCGGTCATCTCGGTACCGACGCCACTCGCCGAAGGCGTCCCCGATCTCTCCTTCGTCGAGTCCGCGAGCCACGCGCTCGCGCGCGTACTGCGCGCCGGCAGCGTGGTGATCCTCGAGTCGACCACGTACCCCGGCACCACCGAAGAACTCGTGCGACCCATCCTCGAGGCGAGCGGCCTGCGCGCCGGTACCGACTTCTTCCTCGGGTACTCGCCCGAGCGCATCGACCCCGGCAACGCGCGCTTCGGATTCGACAACACCCCCAAGGTCGTGTCGGGCGTGTGCGGCGATTCGTTGCGCGCCGTCGACGCGTTCTACTCCGCGATCGTCGACAAGACCGTGCCTGTCGGCAGCACGCGCGAGGCCGAACTCGTCAAGCTGCTCGAGAACACGTTCCGCCACGTGAACATCGCACTCGTCAACGAGCTCGCGATGTTCGCCGACGATCTCGGCGTCGACATCTGGAGCGCGATCGACGCGGCCTCCACCAAGCCGTTCGGGTACATGCGCTTCACCCCCGGCCCCGGTGTCGGCGGTCACTGCCTGCCGATCGATCCGTCGTACCTGTCGTGGTCGGTGAAGCGCCGCAGCGGACACGCGTTCCGTTTCGTCGAGCTGGCCAACGACGTCAACGAACACATGCCCGAATACGTCGTGCGGCGCGTGCAACGCATGCTCAACGACCAGGGACGCGCGGTGCGCGGTGCGCGCATCTTGCTGCTCGGTCTCGCGTACAAGGCGGGTACCTCCGACTGGCGCGAGTCGCCGTCGATCGCGGTCGCGGAGATGCTCGCCGGTCTCGGTGCCGACCTGCGCGCCGCCGACCCGTACGTCTCCGCCGAGCTGCCGGTCCCGATGGCGCTCGTCGACGCGACCGCCGAGGAGATCGCGGCGAGCGACCTCGTGGTGCTGCTCGTCGACCACGCCGAGTTCGACTTGGATCTCGTGTGCCGCAGCGCGACGCTGGTGTTCGACACGAAGGGAGTGCTCCGTGGACGACAGTTCTCGGGCGAAACCCTCTGACGGTGTCGTCGACCTGACCGTGCCCGACCTCGGCCCGGCGGTCGGCTTCGCCTCGGTGGGCTTGTCGCGGCGGCGGTTCGTCCGTCGCGCGGCCGTGGGCGGTGTGGCCGCGACCGCCGTGGCATGGAGCGCGCCGACCATCACGAGCGTCGCCTTCGCCACAGGCACGGGAACCGGTACCGCCACCGGAACCGGCACCGGGACCGGCACTGGTACCGGCACCGGCACCGGCGTCGGCAGCCCGAGCGACCCGTCGAACAACACGACCACGACCCGTCCGGGTCAGCCCACGAGCACGTCGTCGGGCAACACGAGCACGACCCAGTCGTCGACCACCTCGACCTCGGGAGGTACGACCACCTCGACCTCCGGCGGTCCGACCACGTCGACGTCGGGGGGCACGACCTCGACCTCGGGCGCGACGACCTCGACGTCGGGCGCAACGACCTCCACCACCGACGCCACGGTCGAGACCGGCGGATCGACGACCCCGACCTCCGACCCCGGCGGCACGACCCCCACCTCGGTGGTCGACCCGGGCGGCGGCGACGGCGGCAACGGCGGCAGCGGCGGTGTCGACGACGGCGACCTGCCGTTCACCGGGACCGACGCGAAGAAGCTCGTGCTGTTCGGCACGGTCGCGCTCGTGGGAGGCCGGCTGTTGTACTCGGTGCGCGAGTTCTTGTTCGGCGCCGACGATGAAGGTGAGTCCGCCTCCTCGGCGAACTGACCCGTGGAGTCGTTGCGCGAGCTGGGGGACTCGCACGCCTTTGCCGACGGTCTGCTGCTCGGCTGCTTCGTCGTCTTGACGAGTGCGGTGCTCGCGCTCGCGGATCGTCGCTCGCGTCGTTCGAGCATCGTCGGCTACGGCATCGCTGCCGCGACGCTCGCGGCGATCGTGCGGACCTTCGGGCACGACGCGGTTCCCCTCGGCGTGATGATCGCGCTCGGCGCACTCGCGCTCGGTGGGCTCGCGGCGAAGCGCTTCAACCTCCCGCCACGTCGAACGTTGCTGCTGCTCGTCCCCGGCGGGTTCCTGCTCGCGGTGGCGGCCCCCGATCTCGTGATCGGTACGAACCTGATCGAGGTGCCGATCGCTGTCCGTGTCGTCGCCGGGCTCGCCGCACCGGTCGTCGGTCTGGCGATCGCCGACTTCGACCGCGTGCACGTGGAATCGGGGCTCGTGATCCCGATGCTCGTGCTCGCCTCGGCCGGGCTCTTCATCGCAGCCCCCGACACCGAGTTGTCGGCCGCGCTCCTCGGCGTGTGTCTCCCGACGCTCGCGTGCGTGGTGCCCAAGCCGCTCGGCCGCATCGACGGTGGGGGCGCGGCCGCGCTCGCCGGCTGCTTCTGTTGGATCGCGGCGGTCGCGTCGGAGGCGGCGCCCGGCGCGCTCGTCGGGGCGCTCGGCGGGCTCGGTCGGCTCGTCGCCGAGCCGCTCGCGCGCCGCATTCCCGAGCCGCTCGTGACCCAGCGCCAACGCCAACTCGAGGGTCGTCGGCGCGGCAAGCCCAAGGAGCGGCGCTTCATCGTGCTCCTCACGGCGCTCGCGGCGCAGATCGTGATGGTCCTCTACGCGAGCCGGGTCGTCGCGGCGGAGGACTCGATGCTGATGGCGACCCTCGTCTTGCTCCCCGGGCTCGCCACCTTGGTGCTCGTCTCGCGCGAACTGGTTCCCCGCTCCCGCCGCCGGCGTCGCCGCAGGTCGGGCGGGTCGGGTCGGTCGCGTCGGCCGGGCGAGCCCGGCTCGGGCGCTTCGGCGACCTCGGGCTCCGGACGGCAACGCTCCGACTGGTCGCGACCGGGCCGCAATGCCCAACGGGGCGCGGTGCGATAAGTGTCACCGGGTCGGGCTCGCTCCGACCCCCTACTGGTGGCGGGCCGATCCGGTCCGTATCCTTGTGGCTTCGGGTCCCGCAGCCGCGACGACCCGAACCCCCCCACCGAGTTCGGCCGCGCCGCCCGTGAGAGGTCGACGCGATCGCCGAGCCCGACATCCGGAGAGACCACCGCGCATGGGTGTAGCCGAGCTGCTGTGGACGCTGAGACGCCGCTGGCGGATCATCGCCCTGATGCTCGCCGTCGCGCTCGCGATCGGGTGGGCGACGGTCCCGAGCGAAGAAGAAGCGCGGGCGAGTTCGCGCAAGGAGTTCGTCTACGAGGCCGAGCTGTTCCTGCTCGCGCCGAGCGCCGCGCCGCGCGACCGTCAGTCGCTCGACCGGTACGCGCTGCTCATGACCAAGGGCGACATCCCCGAGTCGGTCGCCGCCGAGATCGGCGAGGGCGAGTGGAAACCGCCGCCCGGCGTCGATGTCGCCGAAGACACGCGCAACGCCGCGCGCCGGACCCGCATCGGTGGTACGCAGGTCATCGTCGACCCCGAGGGCACGGTCGGTGGTCTGCCCGTCACCGCGATCGACGGTGACTCCAAGCGCGCCGAGGAGGTCGCGGTGCGCCTCGCACGCGCGCTCCTCGACCGGCTCGAGGCCGAGAACCAGGCCGAATACGACTTCGTCTACGCGAAGCTCGACCAGGAGCGCGGCGACCGTCAGGGCGAGGTCGAAGACGCGCTC
>SXJQ01000046.1 GCA_005779345.1 Actinomycetota bacterium | reverse complement strand
GCCTACGACCCGGAGACGTTGCCCGTCAATCCCGCCGACCCTTCGATCAGTTCCGACGGACGGTACGTGGCGTTCACCGCGCGCAATTCGAGCCTGATCGGCACCGGACAGAATGGCGTGCTGCTTCGCGACCGCATCTCAGGAACCACCGAGATCGTCAGCGTCGACATCGAGGACTCGCCGACTTTGACCATGTGCTTCGCGTCGGGTTCCGACGTGAGTTCCGACGGTCGCTACGTCTCGTTCGACGCGGTGTGCACCGCAGGTGACGGTCAGAATCGCCCGACCGATCTCCGGGGAACCTTCGCACGCGATCGGTCAGCGGCTGCGACGATCCGCATCGACCAGACGAGCGACGGCATCGAAAGCGATGGCGACGCGAGGTACGGCGTCGAATCGATGATGAGCGAAGACGGACGCTACGTCGTGTTCAGTTCGTGGGCCTCGAACCTCGACCCGGCCGACACGAACGGCACCCGCGATGTGTACATCAACCGGCTGAGCTGACACTCGACACTGCACCAGTGGATCACCCCGCCGGGGTCACAACATAGTCACTCGAGGTAGCCGACTTCGAACCGGGGCAGCAGCATCTCGGCGACGCGTCGCGCTTCATCGTCGAGCGGGTATCCGGACAAGATGAACGAGTCGATGCCGAGGTTCGCGTACGCCTGCAACTTTGCTTCCACCTGCTCGACGCTGCCGGTGATGGCCGCGCCGACTCCGCTGCGAGCTACGCCGATCCCGGTCCACAGGCCTTCTTCGACGAAGCCGTCGTCTCCTGCCGCCGCTCGCTGCTCGTCTTGTCGTCGCACCCCTTCGGACTGATGATCGTGGGACGACTCCTTCCACCGACGCCCGACGTCTGGATCGAGGGCACTGATGAGGTCGCTGGCGGCGCGGCGGGCCTCGGCTTCGGTCTCGCGGACGATGATGTGGGTGCGGAGCCCGAAGTGGAGCTGCCGGCCATGGCGGGCCGCCCGGTTCCTGACGTCGTCGACGAGACCGGCGATGGCGTCGACACCCTCGACCCACATCAGATAGCAGTCGGCGTGCTCCGCGGCCACGTCGCGTGCCAACTCGGACGCGCCGCCGAAGTACATCTGCGGCGGTGTTCGTGTCCGGGTGGCGTCGGTGGCAAGGTCGTAGCTCCAGTACTGGCCGTCGAAGCGGACATGCTCCTCGGCCCAGAACGACCGGAGCAGCACCATGGCCTCGGCGGTGCGTCGGTATCGGTCCGTCGATGAGAGCGACTCTCCGGCACGATCGCTGGAGATGATGTTGATGGTGAGCCGGCCACCCATGATCTGCTGGAGCGACTTCGCGGCACGCGCGAACATCGGCGGATCGAACTCACCCACGCGCACCGCCGGGAGCAGCCTCGTGGATCGGGTCGTCGGTCCGACCGCGGCCGCGAGCGTCCAGGGGTCCATGCCGGGCACGAAGCTCGAGGGAATCAGAACATTGCGGAAGCCAAGGTCATCGGCGAGCCGAATGACCCGCTCGTTATAGGCGAAGGTGGCTCGTCGGGTCGGGTCGTCGACACCGAGCCGCGCGGTGTCGCCAACACATGAGGGCGCGAACCAAGAGATCTCGAAGGGCATCGGACGGAGTTTCGTGCAGATGGGCGGGGGGACCAACTCCGCCGACGGTCAATCGGCCGGCATGACGGGTTCGGGATATTCGTAGACGACGTCGCCGAATCCGTCCACGGCAGACACGAACACGAGGCGGAGTGACTCGGTGCCGGTGTTGGTCACGTAGTGCCAGGCGTTCGCGGGAACGTAGACCGCAGTGCCCGGTTCCGCAGGATGGGCCACACCGTTGATGTGCACGACTCAGGAGATCCCCGAGGGGTCGGCGAACCCGAGCAGGGCGTCGCGATCCTCGGCCAGCGCGAAGCCTGCTGCGATCGCCGCATCGACCGCGGCTTCGTAACGCGCCATGTAATCCTCGCTCGACGCGTACAGCTCGGCGAGTCGCTCGGCCGAGAACGGGGTCGTCGAGCCGAGCAGCAGGCAGATCGTCGACGGGTCCGGTCCTGCCGCCCCCGACAGGGTCGCGACGGGTACGTCGACCGGCGGCGTCCGGATGCCGCCGAGCGCGATGCCGTCGGCGTCACGGCCGACGGCGGGCGTCGCGCCGGGCGCGATTTCGAGGCGTGGCGCGCTCGGCGGCGGTGTGCCGGTGTCGAGCCAGGTGATCAGCGCCCGCAGCGCAGCCTTGGCGACGATGTGCGCAGGACCGTCGTTGATCGCGACACCGCAGTCGATGAATTCGGCGGTCGCCCCGACGAGATGCGCGTCGGCGTGGGCCGTGCCGGCGACTTCCCAGAGACGGAAGCGGTCGGTGTCGGGCTGGCGCACCGAGTACGAGCTGAGGATGCCCGTCACATCGCCTTCGGTCTGGAGGTCGAGGATCGGGACGTCGAGATCGGTCCGAAAGATCGTCGGTGCGCCGCCGATCGCGCCGGCGATGTCGGCGTACCCACCGTCGGCGACGAGCGGCAACCCCGCCGCGAAGCGACTGTGGACGAAGTAGGCGTCGAACATCTGAACGAGCGGGTGCACGCCGTTGATGTAGCTCACGAGCGCGCCCGCCGACTGCGACTCGCCGGCCGCGATCAGTCGCTGCGGGAGCAACCCGCCGAGGCCCTCGCCCGACCGGACCGCGCGCGCGACCTGGGTGAAGATGTCGAACGAGTAGCCGTCACCGGGATGCTCGAGGGCGCCGTAGCGCTCGGGATCGATCGCCTTCAGACCCTTGCCCTGGTCGTCGGCGCCCGGGAGTCCCTCGATCGCGACGAGCACCGGCCCGCCCTCGACGCCGATGCGTTGCGCTGAGACCCCGACCCACGCGTGGCCGGCCCGGATGATCTCCTCCGACAGGCTCGCCCAGTCGGGATTCGCGTCGACACCACCGCTGACGTTCAGCCACTCGACGACGACCGTGCCGCTGAACGCGTCGGCGTCGGTCGGGGCGCGCACGACGACGCGCGTGGCGTAGGCCGCGCTCGCGTCGGGAGCAAAGGTCCAACGGCCGTCGCCGGTCATCGCCGCGGTCGCTTCGTACGACGTCGCCGAGCCGTTCGCCACGTACTCGCGCTGCGCGTAGCCGAGCGGCGCGAGATCGGGCTGGTCGGCTTCGCCGAGGAATGCGAGTTCGCCGTCGCCCAGCTCCGTCGACAGGTCGGCCGCGGGCCCGGGTGGCCGCGAGATCGTCGTCGTGGTCGGCGCCGTCGTCGTCGCCGACGTGCTGTTCGCGGTCGACTCCGACCGTGCATCGCCGTCGTCGTCGCTCGAACACGACGCGAGCACCAGGCCCGCGAACATCAGGCCGGCGACAGAGACCGCGATGACTCCCCGGTGCCGGTGCCTGCGTCGGTTCGCGGTCATGTGCACTTCCTCGGTTCGCCGCTGCGCCTCGTGGCGAGTGTGTCTACGGTGGCGGTCGCGCCACGTCAAGCACGCCTCGGTCGTACGGCGCTACGTTGCGGTCGATGACACGTCACCGGGGTCGGCGCCGGATCGTGACGGCCCTCGTGCTCGCGGCGATCGCGGGCGCCGGGATCTGGCTCGCGATCGAGTGGCGCGGTCGCGGGCCCGACCAGGCGTCGGTCGACGACGCGATCGACCGAGTCCGCGCCTCGTCGACGTCGGTGCCGACCGGCGACCTCGGCGACCGCCCGCTCCCCGGCGTCTATGAGTACGACGGATCGGGCCGCGAGCACTTGTCGTTCTTGTCGACCGACCAGGAGCAGGGACCCGTGCTGCCCGCGACCGTCACCCTCGACGGCGATCGGTGCTGGGACTTCGCGCTCGAATACAACTCGTTCCACCGCCAGAAGTGGCACTGGTGCCTCGACGACACCGGGGTCGTCGAGACGGGCGGTCGCGTCGAGCAGGCCTTCGACTTCGGTGCCATGGTCGTCGACGAACGCTCGACCTCGGTGTGCGATCCGCCGTTCGTGGTCGTGCGGCGAACCGTGAAAGCCGGCGACTCCTGGACGAAGCGGTGCGACACGACTTCGGAGACGACCGAGACGCGCACCGTTTCGACCGGCACGATCGAGTTCGTCGGATCCGAGGTTCTGACGATCGGCAGCGTCGAGCAGCCGACGGTGCACTACAGGATCATCGCGACGTTGAGCGGCGAACAGACCGGCGACGACCGATTCGACCTCTGGTTCACGACGGATCGCTACCTCCTGGTGCGCGGCGATCGCGAGCTGCGGGTCGTGTCGCCGGCCCCCGCGCCGCTCGACGAGGTCACCTACACCGAGAGCGGGACGTGGACGCTCCGCTCGCTCGAACCGCAGCGCTGAGGGCAGAGCCACGGCCGGCGCCCGGCTCGCCGATCTGTCGCTCGAGTTCTGCGCGCCGCCGACGGAAGCATCGCTGCGCGCCTCAGGGCCCGACGAAGCGATCCATCGTCTCGGTGGGTGGGGCGAAGTAGAACGCGCCCGTCGCCGGCCGGCTGAACTCGGTCAGACGATCGTGGAGTCCGTCGCCGGTCGTGCCGAACATGCGCGCGAGCATCAGCTCGAACTTGGCGAGGTCGTCGCTGAACGCGAGGAACTGGAGCCCGGCCTCGGCGGCGCCACCGTACGGCACCGATCGCCGATAGATCTCGATCTCGGCACCGTGTTCGTCTTCGTTCACCACCCGCGCGACGTGCGAGGTCGGCGGGAGCGGATCGCGTTCGATGCTGTCGGACTTCGTGCGTCCGATCACCGACTCCTGCGCGTCGATCGGGAGCGCACCGAACGCTTCGAGATCGTGGACCCACCGTTGCACGAGCACGAAACTGCCGCCCGCGCCGACGCGACCGGCGCCGACGACAGCCACCTCGCGAGCCTCGGCAACATCGGGATTCTCCGTGCCGTCGATGAACCCGGTCAGGTCGCGCGAGTCGCGGTACACCCACCCTGCGGTCTCCCGCGCGACTGTGCCGAGCGGGCCGAGTGCGACACCGGCCGCGCGGACGACGTCGAAGTTGCGGCCGGGCGACCAGCTGTGCACCCAGACGAACACGTCGCTCTGGGTCGCGGGTGCGGTGCGGCCGTCGGCGCCGGCAATCGCCGCGAAGTCGTGGAACGCGGCCGGCACGGAGGTGGCCGCGACACGACCGAGGAGCGCGGCGCCGAAGCCGAACACGACCTGGACCGTCTCGGCGGGCGCACCGGCCGCCGCCTCTGCTCGGATCCGCGCGATTGCCACGCCCAGCGCGCCGGCGTCGACACCGGCGTCGAGGTCGAACTCGAGGAAGGAGTGGAACGCGGTCCCCTCGTGGAAGATGCCGTCCTGCGAAGTGCCGCCCTCGGTCCCTGGCATCCCCGCGACTCTATTTCGCGACGCCGCCACGGTCGCCGGGCAGCGATCAGGCGACCACTTCGGTGTCGAACGCTGCCGCGAGGCCTCGGAGCACGTCGTGCCATTCGGCCGGCGCGTCGGCGGGGAGCGGCGCGCGCAGGCTGAGCGCCTCGACGAGGGTGATCGCGTCGCCGCGGAGGCACGGTGCTGCCGGATCGACCGGGCCGTCGCGGAGCACGACCGAGTCGTCGAGCACGAGGTTGAACGATGCGGCGGGCTCGGTCGCCTCCACCGCGAACCGTCCCGACGCCGCGTGACCCATGCCGATCGCCAGCGCCGGGCTGATGGCCGCCGCGTACCGCAACGACGAAGCGACCTCGTCGGGCTCCGCGGCGGGGTTCGACCCGAGCGGGAGGGCGATGTCGCGCTCGTGGATCCACGCGTCCCACAGCGCGTGTTGTGCGAGGAGCCGGATCGGCACGTGGCCGGCCGGTGATTCCCCGATCGTCGACCAGCTGTCGGAATCGAGCGAGGCGACGGAATCGAGGAACGCGTCGTTCGTCGCGACGAACCGTGCGAGCACCTCGGGTGGTGTGAGCGATCGCATCGTGTCGACCATCAGCGGCGGGGTCGCGGCCGGGTCGAACGCCGCGAGGACTCGGCTCGGGGTGCCCGCGAGGCCCGCGACCACCGATGCGTGCCAGAACGCGTTCGTCCCGACGAGGTGCGCGACGACATCTTGGACACTCCAGCCCGCGCAGCGACTCGGGGCGGCCCACTCGTCGTCGCCGAGGCGCGCGAGCGTCGCCTCGAGGCGGCGTCGTTGGCGGGTCACCGGCACGAGTTGATCGTCGGCGGCACCGTCGAGCGACAGGATCGGCGGACCGTCGTAGCGGGGGGAGATCAACATCCGCGGGATCGTATCGGCGGGCGAATCGGGCGATTCCGAGGCTCCGTTCACAGAAGTTCACACGCCGGAGGTGGCGCCGGAGGCGGGATGCCCGTACTCTGCCGAAATGTCGGTAGTGCACGGTTCGAGCGAGGTGGGGGTGATGCTGCGAGAGCAGCACCTCGCCGGTGGGGTCGACGCCTTGCGGGGCTCGGTGGCGGCGATCGCTGCCGCCGGGATCGACCACGTCGGGGTCTTCGACCACGTCAGCTTCTGGGACGGCACCGGTTTCGACGGGATCGTCAACGCGACCGCACTCGCCGTCGCGCACCCCACCATTTCGGTGCACACCGGTGTCTACCTCCTGCCGCTGCGCCATCCGGTTCCGGTCGCGCGGCAGCTCGCGTCGCTCGCCTTGCTCGCGCCGGGTCGGATCCGCTTCGGGGTCGGGATCGGCGGCGAAGACCGTCATGAGATCGAGGTCTGCGGCGTCGCGCCGGGCACCCGCGGTCGCCGCATGGACGAGAGCCTCGACATCGTGCGCCGCCTCCTCGCCGGTGAACGTGTCACGCACGTCGGCGAGCACTTCGATCTCCACGGCGCGCTCATCCGCCCGACGCCGGCCGAGCCGATCCCGATCATCGTCGGCGGGCGTTCCGACGCGGCGCTGCGGCGCGCGGCCCGTCTCGGCGACGGCTGGGTCGGCTTCGCGAACTCACCGAAGCGCTTCGCGTCGGCGGTCGAGCTGATCGAGGCCGAAGCCGACCGCTTCGGGCGCGCCGACACCGACTGGCAGCACGGGATGGTCGTGTGGTGCGGCATCGGCGCCGACCGCTCCTCGGCCCGCCGCGCGGTCGCCAGCGAGATCGAAGCGCTCTACAAGGTCGACTTCGACGTGTTCGAACGGTATTGCCCCTACGGCACGCCCGCTCAGGTCGCCGAACAACTCGCGCCGTACGGCGACGCGGGCTGCCCGTCGCTCAGCCTCATCCCGTGTGCCGCGACGCTCGACGAGATCATCGCCGGCACGGCCGAGATCCGGCGCCTCTTGCAGCGCGACCGCCACGGACCGGAGGCCACGACGCCGTAGGGTCGATGGCGTGCCGACGCGACGCGAGCGACTTCAGGCGTCGCGCGCTCGGCGCGTCTCGGGAGCGCCGGGCGTATTGCGCCGACGCCCGCGTGCGGCGCGGCCGTTCCTCGTCGTCTTCGCCGAGTTGCTGGCGCTGTGCGGGCTCGCCGTCGCGCAACCGATCCTCGACGTGTTCGGGCGCGCCCCCGACGTCTTCGTACGGGCGGGCGCCGGGCGGGCCGACATCTGGTGGTTCGCTGCGATCGTCGCGCTCGCCCCGCCGGTCGGGCTCCTCGCGGTCGAGGTCGCGATCGCGGCGACGGCCGGCGAACGGACTCGTGCCCGAGCGCACCTCGCGATCGTCGCGACCCTGGGAATCGCGATCGCGGTGCGTTCGATCCGGCTCGCGTTGGGGTGGGAGGGCGTCGCGCTCGCCGCGGCCGCGGTCGCCGTGGGCGTTGCGGTCGCCGTGCTGCACGCGCGCCGACCGTGGTTCGGTCAATGGCTCGTGTTCGCGTCGTTCGCGCCCCTCGTGTTCGCCGCGCTGTTCCTCTTCGGTTCGTCGGCGAGCTCGCTCGCCGGATCCGGCGGATCCGAGACCGCGACGCCGGTCGTGATCGCCACCGACACGGCGATGCGACCGCCGGTCGTCCTGCTCGTGCTCGACGAGTTGCCGCTCGTGTCGTTGCTCGATGCCGACGGGGATCTCGATCGCGAGCGGTTCCCGGGGTTCGCGAGCCTCGCCGACGACTCGACCTGGTTCCGCAACACGACCACCGTCGCGACCCACACCGCCGACGCCGTGCCCGCCATCCTCACGGGGCAACTCCCCGGCGCCGAGAGCGTCGCGCCCGTCGCGGCCGCGCATCCCGACAACCTCTTCCGCCTACTCGGGAATGCCTATCGCTTCAACGTGTCGGAGCTCGACACACAACTGTGCGCCGTTCCGCGCTGCGATCACGCGCATCCCGACAACGCCGCGTCGGTCGCCGTCGCGAGCGCCGACCCGAGCGCCGGCAGCGAGGTCGTGTCGACCGCGGCGGGTGACGGGGCGTCGGGCCGGTCGGGGTCGCCGCTGCGAGTTCTGCTCGGCCGGGCGCGCGACGAGTTCGGTGCGATGGTGGCGCTCCACGACGTCGACTCGTTGCCGCAGGTGGAGGCCGAACGTCTGACGGCCGCTTCGACGACGGTGCCACCGGCAACGTCGACGACCGCGGCCGTACCGGTCGCGGTGGGCTCGGCGACACCGACGACCGTCGCCCGCCCGATCGAGAAGCTGCCCACGGTGCAACCCGGTCGGTTCGCGACGTGGCTCGGCGAACTCGACGCCGACGTGGAGCACCCGGCACTCGACGTGTTGCACATCACGGTGCCACACAATCCCTGGCATCTCGACGCGTCGGGGACGGAGTACGGCTTCCCCGAGGGCGCACTGCAACTCGCGGGTTCGGTTCGTGGCAACTGGAGTACGGATCCGGGCCCGTCGTTCGCGGCGCGCCAACGGCACCTGCTCCAGGTGCGCTACGTCGACACCCTCGTGACGGCGCTCCGCGCGCGGCTCGTCGAGCTGGGCACCTGGGACGAGACCCTGGTCGTGGTCACGGCGGACCACGGTGCGGGCTTCGATCCCGGTGGCTGGGTTCGCGAGTGGGATCCGTCGAACGAGACGAACCTGCTCGGGGTCCCGTTGTTCGTGCACGGTCCGGGATTCGAGGATGGTCGCGTCGACGATCGGCCGGTGCAGAACATCGACATCGTCCCGACGATCGCCGACGTCGCGCGGATTGCCGTCCCGTGGCCGCTCGATGGTGTGAGCCTGCGGGCCTTGCCCTCGACACCGCGCACTTCACACTTGCTCGGCGCGACGAAGCACAGTGCGTACGTCCGTGTCGAGGTCGACGTCGCCGACCACCTCGCCGTGCTGCTCGCCGCCGCGGCGGGCGCGCCGAGCCACGGCGGCGACGACCTCACCATCTTGCGGTCCGGTCCCCGCGGTGAGCTGATCGGCGCTTCCGTCGACGAGCACCGCGGCGACGGCTCGCCCGGCTCGGTCCGCATCGAGTACCCCGCCGACGGGCTCGCCGGAGGATCGCCCGCGCGCGACGCCGAGGGAATCGTCGAGGCTTATGTGGTCGGCGACGTCGCCGAGGTCGGCGCGGGCCGAACGGTCGTGGCCGCGCTCGACGGCACGATCGCGGCGACCGCATCGACGTGGTCGGAGCCCGGCCACCCGGCGCGCTTCGCGTTGTTGCTGCCGCCGTCGTGGCTGGTCGACGGCGAACACGCCGTGTCGTATTGGCTCGTCGACGACGCCGGACGGCTCACGCCGCTCGAGCTGGGATGAACGCACCGAGCGGGGGCGCGCATCACCGGCCGACGCGGGAGACTGGATCGATGCGGGTGCTCGTCACCGGGGCCACGGGATTCATCGGCGGACACACGTGTACGGCCCTGCGCGCAGCCGGCCACGAGGTCGTCGCGTTCGCGCGCGACGTCGGCGCCGCTCGCCGGGTGTTGGGGAACGCGGTGATCGAGGTCGTGCCGGGTGACATCACCGACGAACGCGCGGTCGCGGCGGCGGTGCGCGATGCCGACGCCGTCGTGCACGCCGCGGCGGCCGTCACGACGAGTCGCAAGCGACACGCGGAGATCGAGGCGACGAACGTCCGCGGCGCCGAGGTCGTCCTGACGGCCGCGGCCGCGCGCGGACTCGACCCGATCGTGCACGTGTCGAGCGTCGCGGCGCTGTTCGACCCGGCGCGGCCGCACCTCACGACCGACGATCCGGTCGCGACGCCACTGGGTGCGTACGGGAGGTCGAAGGCACGTGCCGAACGCGTCGCGCGCGACCTCCAGCGCGAAGGGTCTCCCGTGGTGATCACCTACCCGGCGATGGTGCTCGGGCCGTTCTTCGGTCGCCGCGGCGGCGAGGGCAGCGGCGGGGTCGCCGCGACGGCACGCGCCGGTGTCGTGCCGATCACGCCGGGCGGGTGGTCGATCGTCGATGTCCGCGACATCGGTCTCCTCCACACCGCGGTGATGGTGGCCGGGCGCGGTCCGCGTCGCTACCTCGCGACGGGGACGTACTGCGACATGGCGGCGCTCGCCGACCTGTTCGCGGAGGCGACCGGTCGACGGTTCCGTCGCCTCCCGATGTCGGAACGCGCGATGTTCGCCTGGGGCTCGGTGTCGGATCTCGCGCAGCGCGTGTTCGGCTACGACTCGTCGATCTCGCGGGAGGGATTCACCTACCTGACCCGCGCGCAACGCGGCGACGACCTTGCGGCCCGCGCCGAGCTCGGCATCGAGTTCCGCCCGCCGCTCGACAGCCTCCGAGCCTCGCTCGCGGGCCTGGTCGCCGGCGGCGAGCTGTCGCCTCGCCATGCGGGCGCCGCCCTCGACGCCTGAACTTCGGGTGAACGATCGAGGCTCGCCGTGGCGCGCCGCGTAACGTCGTCGGCCATGATCGTGTTCACGGGTGCCCGGCACCCCCGCGGGGAGGTGGGAGCGCGCTGAGCGTCCACGCACCGGCAATCGACGTCGACTACTCGCCTTCGCAGGGGATCCACTACCTGCTCGACCTGTTCGGGTGCACGTCGCCGATTCTCGACGACGAGGACGCGCTCCTCGACCTCGCGGTCGAGGCCGCGGCGAAGGCCGGCGCCACAGTGCTGGCGGGCCACCACCATCGCTTCGAGCCGCACGGCGTCTCGGCGATCTGCATCCTCGCCGAGTCGCACCTCTCGATCCACACCTGGCCCGAATCGGGCACGGCGACGATCGACGTCTACACGTGCGGCGTCACCGCCGACCCCGAAGTCGCCTGCGATCTCATCGAGGCGCGCCTGTCGCCCGCGTTCGCCGAGCGTTCGCGGATCGTGCGCGGGCGGCCGCTGCGCACCATCGCTCCGTGACCCCGCCCGACGCGGCCAATTCTCCCGACGCCGCCGATCCCGACGAGACCAGCGTCTGGCTGCGCGAGCAGATCACGCCGTGGGACTGGTACCTCCACGGCGCGACTCGGGTCGTCCACCACGCGCGCACCGCGTATCAAGACGTGTGCATCGCCGACACGCCGGCGTTCGGACGCACGCTCTGGCTCGATGGGATCGTCCAGTCGTCGCAGCACGACGAGTTCATCTACCACGAGGCGCTCGTGCAGCCCGCGATGTTCGCGGTGGGCGCGGCGCGGCGAGTCCTCGTGCTCGGCGGCGGTGAGGGAGCGACGCTGCGCGAGGTGTTGCGGTGGCCCGGGGTCGAGCACGTCACGATGATCGACCTCGACGGCGAACTCGTCGCGCTCGCGCGGGAGCACCTCGGCGAGTGGCACCGCGGTGCCTTCGACGACCCGCGCGCCACGGTGCGTCACGAAGACGCCGTCGCGTTTCTCGCGGAGACCTCCGACACGTTCGACGTCGTCGTCTCCGACATGACCGACCCGGTCGAAGACGGCCCCTCCACGTTCTGTTTCACGCAAGAGTTCTTCGCCGCGGTCGCGCGCGTGCTGAATCCCGGCGGCGTGGTCGCCGTGCAGGCCGGACCCTGGTCGCCGGTGGAGATCGCGTTGCATGCGCGCGTCGTTCGCACGATGCGATCGGTGTTCGCGTACGGACACTCGTATCCCTGCATTGCACCCGTCTACGGGCGCGCCCTCGGCTTCGTCGTCGCGAGCGACACCGCGATCGTCGACCGGGTCGTTGCCGCGATCGACACCGCACCGAGCGTGGTCGTCGACTCGATGGCGGCCTGCCCACCCGTGGTCGCCGCGGGGCTGCTCGCCGCGGTGCCGTTCGTGGAACGCGCGGTGGCCGCCGACGACCGGCTGTACACCGACGCGCTCCCGCCGCAGACCCACGGGAGTGCGGGCTGGGAGCAATGACGGTCACTCGCCCAGATCGGGAGCCCAGTTCGCGCCGTTGATGTGCGAACCGCCGTCGACGAACAGCGTGTTGCCGGTGAGGTACCGCGAGCCCTCCGACGCGAGGAACACGGCGACCGGCGCGATGTCGGTGTCGGGATCACCGAGGCGTCGCATCGGGTTCGCCGCATCGGCCTCCGCCTCGAGCGTGGGGATCAAACGGGCCGCGGCGCGGAACGCGGCGGTCTTCGCCCCCGGACAGATCACGTTCGCGGTGATCCCGTCGGCCGCCCACTCGCGAGCGGCCGTGCGGGTCAGCGCCCGGAGCGCCTCCTTGGCCGTGTTGTACTCGGCGGTGCCCATGTGCGCGTTGACGCCGTTGAGCGATGCCAGGTTGACGATGCGCCCGTACCGCTGGGCCCGCATCACCGGATATGCCGCCTGCATCGCCCAGCGAGGACCGTGGAACCCGACGCGGAAACCGTGGTCGTACTGCTCGTCGGTCTTGCGCTCGATCCGCCCGAGTGTTCCGCCGCCCCACGCGTTGTTCACGAGGATGTCAACCGTTCCCCACCGATCGATCGCGGCCTGCACCATCGCCTCCACCTGCGCGCGGTCGCCGACGTCGGTCGCGACGAACGTCGCATCGCAACCGAAGGTGGTGGCGAGGTCGCTCGCGACTACGGCGCCGCTCGCGGGATCGAGTTCTGCGACGAGCACCCGCGCGCCCTCGGCGGCGAACTGCCGCGCGATCGCGCGGCCGATGCCGTCGCCCGCGCCGGTGACGATCGCGACCCGATCCTGCAGCTGACCCATCAGCGCAGCTTACGAACCTGTCGCCCGCCCCACCGGGGTCACGGGGTCACGGGGCTGGGGGTCACGGGCGACTGAACGCCGGGCTCTGGTTGTCGGGGAGTTGGGTCAGCGGCGTCGCCAGCTCCTCGACCGTCGGGCCGAACTCCGCGGCGAGCGGCGCGAGCGCGTCGAGGTCGAACCCGTACACCTGCGCGGTGTTCTCGGCGAGCACCATCTTCAGCTCTTCGGGTGTGAAACCCGCGAAGGTGTGACGCATCGACTCGCGGCTGTGGGGCGAGCAGGCCTCGACGTGGGGGTAGTCGCTGCCCCAGAGGATCTTGTCGAGACCGAGTTTGCGCATCGCCCTCGTGTCGCCGGGCGACGGGAACGCGCTGCCGACGTAACAGTTGCGGCGGAAGTAGTCGCTCGGCTTGTGCGGCAGGATCGAGGAGTCGTCGATGCCGAGTTCGCCGATGCGGCCGTTCTTGCGCATGTCGGCCCACATGCGGTCCATCTGATCGAGCACCGGCGGAACCCACGCGGTGCCCTGTTCGGTGAAGACGACCTTGATCCCCGGGAACCGTTCGAACACGCCGCCGAGGGTGAGGTGCCACAGCGCGCGGTTGCCCCAGAAGCCGGCCTCCATCACGTACATGAGCACGGCGGAGCGGTGGCGCGGCATCTTCGGGACGCCGGTACCGCCACCGTGGTGGCTGATCGGCATGTCGAGGTCCTGACAGATCGCCCAGATCGCGTCGTACTTGTCGACGAACAGCGGGTCGATCCAGGGCGTGTCGGGCGCCACGCCGGGGAGCAGCACGCCGCGCAGGCCATGTTCCTTCGCCCAACGGATCTCGGTGACCGCGTCGTCGACGTCGTTGAGGAAGATCTGCGCCTGACCGGCGCGCCGATTCGGCATCTCGGCGCAGAAGTCGGCGAGCCAGCGGTTGTGGGCGCGGATCCCTGCGAGCCGCGACGGGTACTCCTCGGGCGAGGGAGCGGGCGCGATGACCGAACCGGTCGGGAAGAACGGCGGCACCGTGTTGGGGTAGATGACCTCGGCGATCACGCCCTCGGCGTTCTGGTCGGCGACGCGCCGTTCGCTGTCCCAGTTGCGGGTCCGGCCGTCGCCCTGGAGGTCGCGGAACGGGTTCGAGTACCGGCCGCGCCAGGCGTCGAACTCGTCGCGCCAGTCGGCATCGAGGTACTCGCGGTACTGGGCGTGGGAGCCGCCGGCATGGCAATCGGACGAGATGACGATGTAGTGGTCGTCGGCGCGCATGGGCGTGAACCCCCTGATATCGAGCCCCGGATTCGGGTGCCTGTGAGGTGCACTCTCCGGGAGTGCCCCGCCCGGTCGTAGGGACGAAGGTCCCGGAGATGACGGTCGCCGGTCGGCGGTGCTCAACTGGGCGTCCCGCCAACGACCGAGGAGTCCCCGTGGCCCAGCCGATGTCCGGAACGAACCAGCGCGCGCAGATCAAGATGAGTGCCGCGGAGGTCGAGGCCTACCTCGACGGTCGCCGGACCGCGTCGATGTGCACGATCAACCCCGACGGCAGCATCCACGCGGTGGCGATGTGGTACGGGTTCTGCGAGGGCGCGCTCGCGTTCGAGACGAAGACGAAGAGCCAGAAGATCCAGAACCTGCTGCGCAACCCGAACCTCACCGTGATGATCGAAGACGGCGACTACTACGAGGAGTTGCGGGGCGTCACGCTCGTGGGCCGGGGCGAGATCGTGTCCGAACCCGACCGGATCTGGGAGCTGGGGGTGTCGGTGTTCGAGCGGTACAACGCGCCGTACACCGAGGAGATGAAGCCCTTCGTGGAGATCATGTTGCGGAATCGTTCGGTGGTGAAACTGCACGTCGATCGAACCGTCACCTGGGACCACTCCAAGCTGGGGCTGCCCTCCACCCGCCCCGCCGGCTGACGGCCGGCCCTGGTAGCTCTGCCGGCGACTCGTCCGGCGCAGGTTCGGATCGGGACGTTTCGTCCGCATCGCCCCGTGAGAACCCGCCGAGGAACCGGCGACAAATCGAAGGATTCGCGTTATCGTTCGACCACTCGCCGTGATCATCGGTGAGGTGGGCAGTACCGGGGGGTCTCGTCCGATGTCGCGAAGGATCTTCGCCGCGTTCTCCGCCACCGCGCTCGGCGTCGGCGCCTTTCTCGTCGCCGCGCCCGCGCCGGCCGACGCGCACGCGGTCGACACCGCGGTCACCTACACCTGCACCGCGTATCCCGACACCTCGCTCGCGGGCCCCCAACCCGCCAACTTCGATCTCACGTTCCATGCGACCGCGCAGGACAGTGTCGAGAACGGCGAAGCGATCAACGCGGTCGTCACACTCGACCCGATCCTCGTGCCGACCGAACAGTCGGGAACGTCGGTCAACAACTTCAGCAACATCAGCGTGAAGATCCCCGTCCCCGCGAACTCCGCGTACGCGAGTGGTTCGCTCAGCGGCAACACGGCGGGTTGGTCGCTCGGTCAGTCCGGTGGCGTCATCACCGTGTCGACGGGCAACAGCTACGGCGGCGGCGCGACGATCACGCCACCGCAGATCAACCTGAACTTCACCGCCACCGGAGTCGCCGGAACGACCGTCGCACTCAAGCTCGGTGGGACCCCGCCCTACAACGACAGCAGCAACCCGTCGCTCAGCGCGACCACGAACGTCAACGCCCCCGTGATCGGCGCGCTCGACGTCTTCGTCAAGTGTTTCGCGCCCAGCCCCGTCGCCGCGATCCACACGACGAGCATCGTCGCGCCCGACGCCGACGGCCCCGACATCACCATCACGACCCCCGCCGACGGCGCGTCGTACCCGCTCGGCGCAACGGTGCTCGCCGACTACGCGTGCACCGACCAGACCGCGGTCGCGACGTGCACCGGGTCGGTCGCCGACGGCAGCCCGATCGACACCTCGACGGGCGGACCGCACACCTTCGTCGTCGACGCCGAAGACACGCTCGGCTTCACGAGTTCGTCGTCGGTCGCGTACAACGTCACGACGAACCCGCTCGTCGCCGCGCGGCGGGGGACCGCGAGCGAGGGCGACACGATCGACGTCGAGGTGACCCTCTCGCGTGCAACGGGAAGCGACGTCACGGTCGACTGGCAACTCTCCGACGGCACGGCCTCCGATCTGTCGGACTACGTCGATGCGGCCGGACAACTCACGTTCCTCACGGGCGGCGCGCTCACCCAGACCGTCTCGATCGCCACGACCGACGACGACGCGCACGAAGGCGACGAGACCTTCGCGTTCGGGATCACCGGCGTGAGTGCCGGTGTCGACATCGCGACGCCCGTGGTCGACAACCGGATCGCCGACGACGACGCGCCGGCAGTCGGCGGCGGCTGCGGATCGGCGACCGAGGGCGGCACGATCACCTGCACGGCGTCGCTCCTCGACCACATCAACGCGCCGGTCACGGTCAACTACGCGACCTCCGACACGGGCAGCGCCTCGGCGCCGGCCGACTACACGACCGCGATCGGCAGCCTCACGTTCCTCCCCGACGGCTACCCGCTGACGCAATCGTTCACGGTCACGACGATCGACGACCCCACCTACGAGGTCGGCGACGTCGAGACGTTCGCGGTCGACCTCGCCGTCGACGCGCCGAGCGGCGACACCACCGCGCTCACGGCCGCGATCGTCGACAACGACACGGGTTCGGCGCCGCCGGTGCTCGGCATCGGCGACGCGATCGTTCGCGAAGGCGACGGCGTGGGCACCGCGGGCAAACGCAACGTGAAGCTCTCGGTCACGCTGAACAAGCCCGCGACCACGACGCTGATCGTCAACTACTCGACGGTCGCGGGCACGGCGACGTCGGCAGTCGACTACCAGCCGAAGGTGGGCAAGACGATCAAGTTCAACCCGGGTCAACAACAGCGGTACCTGACCGTCACCGGGCTCGCCGACACCGCGGTCGAGGGCGACGAGACGATGTCGGTCGTGCTCAACTTCGCGACCGGCGGTGCCGTCATCGGTGACGGAACCGGCACGGTCACGTTCGTCGACGACGACAGCCCGACGGCAGTGACACCACAGCTCGCCATCGGCGACGTGAACATCGTCGAACCCGACGTCGTGACGGCGACGAGCGGCACCGTCAACGCGTCGGTGTCGGTCGTCATCACACCGGCTCCGACGAGCACGGTCACCGTGCAGTACTCGAACCCGTCGCTCACCGGCACCGCGACCTACGGCGACTACGTGGCACCCACCTCGATCAAGACGCTCACGTTCCGAGCGGGGAACCGCGCGAAGTACATCGTCGTGAAGATCAAGCCCGACCTGCTCGTCGAGGGCGACGAGACGATTCCGCTGCAACTCCTCAACGTGACGGGCGCGACCATCGCCGATGCGAACGGCGTGGTGCGCATCCTCGACAACGACGACGACACCGTCGCCCCCGACGCACCGACCGCCTCGGCGGCGACCTCGAGCTCGGTGCTCGGCGGCGTCGACGTGTCGTGGATCGCGGGCGCGAGTGGGGGTCGCGCCATCACGGGGTACGAGTTCAGTCGTTCCACCGACGGGGGGCTCAGCTTCGGTCCGTGGACCTCGACGGGCTCGGGGGTGGCCACCAGCTTCACCGATGGCGGCTGTGGCGCGGGCGTCGAGTGCCAGTACTCGCTGCGCGCGCTGAACGGCAGTGGCACGGGCCTCGGCAGCAGCTTCGCGATCGCGACCGGGCTCGCCGACCTCGACCCGCCGGCGGTCTCCCTCGTGGCGCCGCTCGACGGGTCCAACACCGGGACCCAGACGGCCGTTGCTTTCGCAGGCGACTCGGGGATCGCCGGCGGCGACTTCGCGCCTGTCACGGTGCTCGTCTACTCCGGCGTCGACACGAGCGGCGCGCTCGTCGCCACGCTCGACGCGGCCGAAACGACCGGAGCGTTCACCGCGTCGACGGCCCTCGCGCCAGGCGTGTACACCGCGGTCGCGTCACAGAGCGACTGGGTGGGCAACGAGGCGACGAGCACGCCGTCGACCTTCGAGGTGCACGACGCCGTGTTCGTCGCGCCCGGCGGCAGCGACGGCGCGGCGGGGTCCGCCGACGCGCCGAAGGCGACCGTGCAGGCCGGCCTCGCGACCGCGGCACTCGAGGGGCGGCCCGAGGTACTCGTCGCGAACGGCACCTACGACGAGGGCGACGGCATCGAACCGGTCGCGGCCGTCGCGGTACGCGGCGGCTTCGATCCGTCGAACGGAGCCTGGACCCGCAGCGGCAATGCCGGTCTGGCGGGCCAGGCCAACGAGGCCGGGACCGCGATCGAGGGCGTTCCGCAGGCGGCGACCATCACCGCCACGACGGGTGTCGTGTTCGACAGCCTGACGCTGAAGGGCAAGAACGCAGGCCTCGGCCCGTCGTCGAGCGTGTACGGCATTCGTGCGCTCGGCGGCGCCGACGTCGCGCTCGTCAACAGCGCGGTGACCGCGCAGGCGGGGACCGACGGAGTCGACGGTGTCGACGGCGCGCTCGGCGGCAACGGCACGGGAGGCGGCACCGGGAACGAGGGTCGCGAGGGCGGGAGCAACTGCGCCGGTTCGGGAACCATCGCCGGCGGGACCGCAGGGACGGGTGGCGCGACCAGCGGACGCAACGGCGGTACCGGCGGTGGCTCACCGTGCGGGACGAACGGGCAGGCAGGCGCGGCGGGCACCGTCGCGGGCTCGGGCGGCGGCAGTGGCGGCGGCGGCGGCACGCCGTCGGGGTCGATCGTGTGCGGCAACGGTGACCCGGGCGGCGGC
>SXJQ01000004.1 GCA_005779345.1 Actinomycetota bacterium | reverse complement strand
GCGGCACCCGCCGCGAACGACGGTCCGGGGCCGGCGCGACCTTGGGCCGGGGCGGGCATGACCTTCGGCCCTGGCTCGATCTACATACCCCGGGGAGTATGTAGGAAAGCAGCGAAGGAGACGACATGACACGCAAGAGGGTGTTGGTACTCGGGGGGAACTTCGGCGGTCTGACCGCCGCGCTGGCCGTGAAGCACGAGTTGCACGGTGATGTCGACGTGCGCGTCGTGTCGGCGTCGGACCGGGTCCTCTTCAACCCGTCGTTGATCTGGCTGCCGTTCGGCAAGCGCAAGGCCGAAGACATCACGTTCGAACTCGCCGACACGTTCGACGAGCACGACGTCGACTTCGTGCACGGTGAGGCGACCCGCCTCGACCTCGCGGCCAAACAGGTCGAGACCACCAAGGGAACGTTCGACTACGACTACCTCGTGATCGCGACCGGATACCGCAACAACTTCGATGCGGTGCCGGGGCTGCGCGAGGGCAACGCCAGCACCATCACGACGTTGCCCGACGCGATCAAGGCGGGCGAGGCGTGGCGCCGGTTCCTCGACGATCCCGGCGACGTCGTGATCGGTGCCTCGCAGGGCGCGGGCTGCTTCGGCGCGGCATACGAGTACCTGTTCAACGTCTCGTATCAGCTCAAGAAGGCGGGCCTCAAGAAGCAGGTGAAGCTCAGCTACGTCTCCGCAGAGCCGTTCCTCGGGCACTTCGGCATCGGCGGCCTGCCGCACGGCGAGTCGCTGCTCGGCATGTTCTTGAAGAAGGAGAAGATCACCCCGTACCTCAACGTCGGGATGCGCCACGTCGACGACGGCCAACTCGTGCTCGACGACGACACCAAGCTCGACTTCAAGTACGCGATGATCATCCCGCCGTTCGTCGGCCAAGACGTCGTGAAGGCGGTCGCGGAGATCGCCGACGACAAGGGCTACGTCCGCGTCCGTGACACCTACCAGACCGAGGAGTACGACGACGTGTACGCCGTGGGCATCGCCGCCGCCGTCGACGTCCCCTGGCAGACGCCGACACCGGTCGGTGTGCCGAAGACGGGGTTCCCCACCGAACAGCAGGCGCACGTCGCGGCCAAGAACATCGCCGCGCAGATCCGGGGCGAGCAGCCCCGCGAACACAAGGCGTTCGGCGAGATCCCGGCGGTGTGCGTGATGGACGCCGGCAACAACGGCGTGATCATCCTCGCCGATCACATGCTGCCGCCCCGCAAGCACGGCGTGCTCATCCCGGGCCCGCAGGCCCACGCCATGAAGCTGGCCTTCGAGAAGTACTTCCTCTGGAAGTCCAAGCACGGTTATGTGAATCTGCCGTAGTGGTGGCCACGAACGATCATGTCGCGTTCCTGCACGACGCCTGGCGCGACTATGGCGATCCGCGCCGTATCGCCGAGGTCGTCGAGCTCAGCGCGATGGTCTCGACGAATCGGGTGTTCCGCGTCGGCTTCGGCGACGGTTCCCATGTGATCGCGAAGGTCACGAGCTACGGCTCGTACTTCCTCTTCATGGAGGACCACGACCGGATCCATCGCTGCAACGAACTGCTGCGCGGGACGCGCTACTCCGGGTTCCTCGCCGACGTGCTCACGCGCGACGGCACCGTGTACTCGTACTACGACGGGACCACGTGGGCGGTCTTCTACACCGAGGTGGAACGGCGCGAGCAGCTCCCGCGGGTGCTCACCGACGCGCAGGTCGACAACTTCGGCGAGGAGATCGCGACGTTCCATCGCGAGTGCGCAGCGCTCTCGGACCGCATCCCCCTCACCAGCAAGTCGATCAAGAGCGACGGCATCCACCTCTTGGATCTCCTGTCGAACCCCAAGTCGGCCGATCGGTTCGGCCTGCCCGCCGACGACCTGTCGGTGCTCCGACGCCACACCCACGAGTTCCTCGAACGGCTGGAGGAACTCCGCTACGACTACTGGCCGAAGCAGCCGGTGCTCATCGACTGGAACCTGGGCAACTTCTCCGTGGAGTTCGAGCCCGACGGGCGCTTTCGTCTGTTCTCACGCTGGGACTACGACTGGTTCCGCATCGAGCCCCGACACCTCGACTTCTACTTCTTGTCGCGCGTGTCGAGTCGCACCGGCGACCGCACGCACTTCACGTACCTGCCGCACACGCTCACCGAGCCGCGGTTCCTCCGGTTCCTCGCCGCGTACCACCGCGTGTTCCCGCTCAGCGAGACCGACCTGCTGTTCTTGAAGGAGGTCTTCCGGTTCTTCGTGCTCAACTACGTCGTGCGCGAAGGCGACGCGTTCTTCCGGCCGGGGTACGGCGTCCAACTCCGGCGCGACGCCGTGCAGCACGGGCTGCCCGCGGTCGAACAACTCGACCTCGCGCCGCTGCTCGAGATCATCGCCTGAGGCGCGCGAACGCTCCGGCGCGTGTGGTCAACTGGCGACCCATGGCCCTCGTCTCCTACGCCCGCCAACTCGCCGACCTCGCCGCGGCCGACCCCGATCGGCCGGCGGTCACCGACCCGACGCGCACCGTCACCCGGCGCGACCTCGACCTCCTCGCGACCCGCACGGCGCACGCGTTCGCGGAACTCGGTGTGCGCGCCGACGACCTCGTGACGATCACCTTGGCGAACTCCGTCGAGTTCGTCGCGGCGACGATCGCCTGCTGGAAGCTCGGCGCGGTGCCCCAACCGGTGTCGTTCCTTGCGCCGGTGCGCGAGGTCGAGGCGATCGTGGAGTTGGCCGACAGTCGCATCGTCGTCGGCGCCGAACCCGGCTCGCACGGCACGCGCCCGTGCCTCCCGCGCGGCTGGGCTCCCCCCGCCGGCGCGTCGACCGAACCGCTCCCCGATGCGGTCAGCAGGCCGTGGAAGGCGATGACCTCCGGTGGCAGCACCGGACGTCCGAAGTTGATCCTCGCGGGCGACCCCGCCGAGATCGACCCCGACGCGAATCCGGCGCTCCTCATCCGCCGCGACGGCGCGCTGATGATGCCCGGGCCGCTCTATCACAACGGTCCGTTCGTCTGGTCGACCACCGGGCTGCTCGCCGGCAGCCACCTCGTGCTCGGCGGCAGGTTCGACGCCGAGACGACACTGCAACTCATCGAGCGTCACCGCTGCGACACGATGTACATCGTCCCGACGATGATGCACCGCATCTGGCGGCTGCCCACGGAGGTCCGCGAGCGCTACGACGTGTCGAGCCTGCTCGTCGTGTGGCACCTCGCCGCGCCGTGCCCGCCGTGGCTGAAGCACGCGTGGATCGATTGGCTCGGCGCCGACAAGATCTTCGAGCTGTACGCGGGTACCGAAGCCCAGACCGCGACGATCATCACCGGCGCCGAATGGCTCGAGCACCGCGGTTCGGTCGGGCGGCCGGCACCCGGCACGATGAAGATCGTCGGGGCCGACGGTGCCGAACTCCCGGCCGACCAGGTCGGCGAGATCTTCATGCGCAACGCGGATCCGGCGAAGCGCACCTACCGCTACATCGGCGCCGAGGCGCGCACGCTCGGCGACCCCGGCGAAGGCTGGGAGAGCCTCGGCGACATGGGCCGCATCGATGCCGACGGCTACCTCTTCCTGTCGGATCGCAGCGCCGACATGATCCTCGTCGGTGGCTCCAACGTCTATCCCGCCGAGGTCGAGTCGGCACTCGAGGAACATCCTGCCGTCGGGAGCGCGGTCGTGATCGGACTCGCCGACGACGACCTCGGCAAGCGACCGCACGCCCTCGTGCACGCCACCGCCGACGTCACCGACGACGACCTGCGCGCGCACCTCGCCGAACGTCTCGTCCGCTACAAGATCCCCCGGAGCTTCGAGCGCGTCGCCGAGCCACTGCGCGACGATGCGGGCAAGGTCCGCCGCTCCGCCCTCGCGTCGGAGCGGGCCTCAGCCGACGAGTGACGACAACGTCACCGTCTCGTCGAAACCCTTCAGCAACCGTCGGCCCGCGGGCGCGACCGAGTAGGTGTCGGTCACGCGGTCGGCGACGCCGTCGGTGACCAGGATCTCCCACGGCACGGCGATATCGGCGACGCGCGACGCGAGGTTCACGATCGGTCCGTAGTAGTCGCCCCCATGGCTGAGCACCTCGCCGAAGGCGATGCCGCCCCGCGGCGTCACCTCGGAACGCGCGCCCAACTCCTCGAACAACCGCAGGGCGATCTCGCAGGCCTGCCCTGCTTCGATCGCGGTGAACATCACCTCGTCGCCGATCAGTTTGACGACGCGACCGCCATGATCGGTGACGATGTCGTAGGCACGAGACTCGAACTCGAGCAGGAGCGCGAGCAACTCGCGTGGCGTGGCCGTCGCCGTCAACGACGTGAACCCGACGAGGTCGATGAATCCGATGGCCATCGGCACGAGGTCGCTTTCGCCGACGTCGCGCCGGGCGCGGCGCGAACGATCCGTCGCGTCGATCATGTGCAACCGGAACAGCGTGCCGAGCGTCTCGATCACTCCGTTGAGCGACTCGATCGCGGCGAGCCCCTTCTGCGCGAGGTCGAACTCGCTCGACGATGTCGCCATCATGGGCGTCACCACGTCGACGCGGAACAACGAGTTCGCGGCCTCGGCGATCCGGCCGAGCGCCGAGCCCATGACCCGGGTGAAGTGCAGCGCCTCCGCGTCGGAGAAGAGCTGCCGGGCGACCCCGAACTCGCGAAACAGTCGGACCGACGCTTCGGTGAGCCGCGCGGTCTCGGGGGCGAACCCGGCCGCCCGCAGGATCGCCTCGAGCACCTCGGGTTCGAGTCCGGAAGCCGCGGCAGCCTCCTCGCGCGAGTACTCGCGGCCGGTCACCAGCGCGCGGTCGGCGGCGAGCGAGTAGAGCACCGAGTTGCTCTCGGCCTCGACCATCTCCGCGATCGTGAACCCCTGCGCGGTGAGCCATTCGAGGAGCGCGAGCCGATCGGCAGGCGCGCCCGGCGCCAGATCGAAGAGCCCCGCCGCGCGGTACTCCGCCTCGTCGGGCATCAGCGCCCCGTGAACTCGGGGGCACGTCCTTCGACGAACGCCAGCGCGGCCTCGCGGAAGTCGGCGCTGCGCATGCAGTCGACCTGGACGCGCGCGGCCGCGAGCATCCCGTCGGCCGTCGAGGCGCCCCACCCCTCGCGGATCGCTCGCTTCGCGCCCCGCACTGCGAGCGGCGGGCGGCCGAGCACGAGCTGCACGTACTCGTGGACCGTCGCGTCGAGATCGGCCCGGGCCACGATGCGGTTGGCGATCCCGAGACGCAACAGGTCGTCGGCGCGCCACTTGTCGCCGCGCAGCATGTGCTCGAGTGCGGCCGCCGGACCGATCAGGCGCGGGAGCCAAACCGTGCCGCCGAGATCGGGCATCAGGCCCCAGTTCATCTCGAGCAGGCCCATCTGCGTGTCGTCGGCACACACCCGCAGGTCGCACGCGAGCGCGAGCTGCATCCCCGCACCGAACGCGTGCCCGTGCACGCTCGCGATCGTGACGAACGGCGCCACCTCGAGCCACTCGAACGCAGCTTGGAGCGCGCGCACCCCCGCAACGGGATCCGTGTCGCCGACCGGCCCGCCCGATCCGCCGCCCGACGCGCCACCCGACCCGCCAGCCGTGAACGTCGAGATGTCGATGCCGGCCGAGAAGCTCCGGCCCTCTCCCGCCACGACCAGCACCCGGATCGAGTCGTCGGCGAGCAACTCATCGCCGAGCGCCGCGAGGTGATGCCACATCCCGACCGTCTGGGCATTGAGCTTGTCGGGTCGCGTGAGGGTCAGCCGGGCGATGCCGCCGTCGCGCTCGAATCGGATCTCGTCGATGTCTTCCATGCGGGCATGTTCGCACACGGCGCGTCTTCGACGGTGGTCGTCCGGTTACCCTGCGCCGCGTGCGCGCGCCCGAGATCCGGCTGGTCGACGACCCGTCCGAGATCGCGCGCGCCGCGGTGCTGTTCGGCGAGATCTGGCCCGACGAGCAGCCGGCCCGCTACGCCGTCGACCTCCTGCGGGCGATCGTCTACGCGGGTGGTTACCTCGCCGGGACCTACGCGATCGACGGTGACGACGACGTGCTCATCGGCGCGTCGCTCGGCTTCCTCGGTCGTCACGACGGCGAACTCGTGCTCCACTCGCACGCCACGGGAGTACGACCGGGCACCGAACACCATGGCCTCGGCTTCGCGCTGAAGCAGCACCAACGATCCTGGGCCCGCGCGCACGGCCTCACCGCGATCACATGGACGTTCGATCCGCTCGTGCGCCGCAACGCCTGGTTCAACCTCGGCAAGCTCGGCGCCAGAGTCGTCGGCTACGTCGACGACTTCTACGGGCCGCAGACCGACGCGATCAACCGCGGCGACGAGACCGACCGCGCCGTGGTTCGGTGGTCGACCGACCCCGACGAGGTTCCCGGCACGCCCCGCAACGGTTCGGTGATCCTCGCTGCCGACGGTGTCGTGCACGAGCCGTCGGCGTCGGCCGACGTACTCGTCGCGCACACACCTCCCGACGTGATCGCGTTGCGGGCGACCGATCCGGCCGCGGCGCGGCGCTGGCGCCACGCCATGCGCGAGTCGTTCGGGACCGCGATTCGTGCCGGCTGGACCGCCACCGCGTTCACCCGCGACGGCCGCTACACCCTCGAGCAATGCACCGACCGGCGAGCCCCGGAGGCGGCAACCACATGAAGATCACCGCGATCGAGTTGCGGCGCGTCGAGATCCCGCTCGTGTCGCCGTTCCGCACGAGTTTCGGGACCGACACCGTCCGCGACGCGCTGCTCGTACGGGTCGTGACCCCCGACGCCGAAGGTTGGGGCGAGTGCGTCGCCGACCGTGCGCCGCTCTACTCGGCCGAGTGGGCCGACGGCGCCGAGCAGGTCATCCGCCGCTTCCTCGTGCCGCGAATCCTCGCGCTCGGCGACGCGCTCGACGCCGAGGCCGTCGCGCCCGCGCTCGCCGACGTCGAAGGTCATCCGATGGCGAAGGGCGCGCTCGAAATGGCAGTCCTCGACGCCGAACTCCGCGCCGCGGGAGTCTCGTTCGGCACGTTCCTCGGCGCGACGCGCGACGCGGTCGACTGCGGCGTGTCGGTCGGGATCCAGGACGATCTCGGACGCCTGCTCGACACCGTCGACGGCTACCTCGCCGATGGCTACCGCCGCGTGAAGCTCAAGATCGAACCCGGCAACGACATCGCGCCGGTGCGTGCCGTGCGCGAACGCTTCGGCGACGACCTCGTGTTGCAGGTCGACGCGAACGCGGCGTACGGCCGCGCCGACGGCGAGCACCTCGCCGGACTCGATCCGTTCGGCCTACTCCTCATCGAACAGCCGCTCGCGCCCGACGACATCGTCGGCCACGCCCGGCTCGCGCAGGTCGTGCGGACCCCGATCTGCCTCGACGAGTCGATCGTCTCGGCGCGCGGCGCCGCCGACGCGATCGAACTCGGCGCGTGCTCGATCGTCAACATCAAGGCCGGACGCGTCGGCGGCTACCTCGAAGCGCGGCGCGTCCACGACGTCTGCGCGGCGCGTGGTGTTCCCGTGTGGTGCGGCGGCATGCTCGAGACCGGCCTGGGGCGAGCTGCCAACGTCGCGCTCGCGGCGCTGCCGAACTTCACGCTGCCCGGCGACACCTCGGCCTCCGCGCGCTACTTCGCCCGCGACCTCACCGCGCCGTTCGTGCTCGACGACGGACGCCTCGCCGTCCCCACCGGCCCGGGGCTCGGCGTCGACCCCGACCCCGACGCGCTCGCCGCGTTCACGACCCGCGTCGAAGCCGTCGAACTCTGACGCGCCACAACGACCGACGAGCGGGCTCGTGGCGCGCCCGCGCTACTGGCGGGCGTAGACCTGCGCGCTCAACGCGGCGGCGAGGCTCAGCAGGGCGACGAAGGTGGCGGCCATGCCACTTCCATCGGCCGGGCACACGGCGGGCTTGATCCAACCGGGCGAACGTCACACGAAGCTGCCGGCCCTCGTGAGCCCTTCGTCGGGCCATTCGCCGGTGATCATCGGCTGGCAGTTGCCGACCCCACGGCCGCCGCCCACGGGGTCGTCGACCACCACGAACGTGTCGCGGATCTGGTGCAGGGCCTCGAACACGCCGGCGGCGGTGCAGTCGGCGATCCGCTCGCCCTCCTCGTGGTATTCGCCGCGCCACTCGCCATGGTGATGCCCGCCGTACCCGAAG
>SXJQ01000045.1 GCA_005779345.1 Actinomycetota bacterium | reverse complement strand
ATCTACCTCTGGCACACGACCGTGTTGCGATGGTGGCGCTGGTCGTTCACCCCCGCCGAGCTCGCCGCCGACCCGTCGCGGCTCGCCCGCCTCGGCGAGTTCGGTGGTCCCGGCCGAGGGTGGCGCGACGGCTTCTTCGCGCTGCTGCTGACCTTGGTGATCGCAACGGCCTCCTACGCCGTGGTCGAGCGCCCCGCGCGCCGTCTCGCTGGCCGGCGGCGATGAGCGACGAGGCATCGCCTGGTCCGCGCACCGCGGGACTCGACGGGTTGCGCGCGGTCGCGGCGTTGTCGGTGTTCGTGTTCCACCTCACCCAGGTCTCGCCGCAGGTGCGCGACACGACGCAGAACTTCGTCCTCTACGCGCGCCATCTCGACGTCGGGGTCGAGATCTTCTTCGTGCTGTCGGGGTTCTTGCTCTATCGACCGTTCGTCGCGGCGCATCTCGGCGGATCGAAGCCGCCGCGAACTCGGTCGTTCTGGACTCGACGCGCCCTGCGGATCTATCCGGCGTGGCTCGTGTTCCTCGTCGTCGCGATGGCCACCGGCGGACTCGACTACCTCGACGTCTTCGACGGCTTCCGCGGCCCCGACACGCCCGTGCGGTTCGTGCAGTGGGCGACGCTCACCCACGGTTGGTTCTTCGAGCCGATTCACATCTCGTGGACCCTCACGATCGAGGTCACCTTCTATCTGTTCCTGCCGGGGTGGGCGTGGGCGATGCGCCGCTGCTCGGCGTCGGGACGCGTGCTCGGCGAGCTCGTCGGAGCGGTGCTGCTCGTTGCCGCGGGGCTGGCCGGGGAGTTCTGGTGCTGGAACGGCGCCGAGGCCAACCGATTCGTGCACGTCGCGCTGCGGCCGCTCACGACGCTCGGCGCCGGGATGCTGCTCGCCGTTCTGGTCTGTGAGTCGACGCGTCGCCCCGCGTTCGCCGAGCGCTTACGCCGTGCGTTTCGTCGGCCGGGTCTGTGGTGGGGCTTCGCGGCGCTGGTGTACGTGCTGCTCGCCCGTGGGCTGGCGGCCGATGCCCCCGGTCAACTCTCGCTCCTGCGCGGCGCGGGCGCGGAACACGTGTGGCAGGGGTACCTCCAGGCTGTGGTCGCCGTCGCCGTCGTCGCACCTGCGGTGTTCGGGCCGTCGAAGCGCTCGTACCTACTGCGCGCGCTCGAGTTCAGGGCTGTGGTCGCGGTCGGGGCCGTGAGCTATGGCTTCTACCTCTGGCACTCCACCGTGTTGCGGTGGTGGGAGTGGGTGCAGGGCCGGACCGATCCGTGGCGCGGCTATCCGATTCCGGTCGAGGCACTCGCGCGGTTCGGTCGACCGCTGCAGTGGTGGGAAGGCTGGCGCGACGGTGTGCTCGCGCTCGCGGTCTCGCTCGCGATCGCGGGCGCGTCGTACCTCGTGATCGAGCGCCCGGCGCAGCGGTGGGGAGCAGTGCTCAGTCGACGCCGAGAATCGCCGTCGCCGCCGAACTCCACCAACCGCCCGTCCCGTTGACGCACGCGAGGCGCGCGTCGGCAACCTGCCGACCGATCGCCTCGCCGCGAAGCTGGCGGACTGCCTCGACCATGAGGAACATGCCGCGCATCCCCGGATGGCAGTGCGAGAGGCCGCCACCGTCGGTGTTCGTGGGCAGTGCGCCGCCGAGACGGAGGCGACCGTCTTCGACGAACGGGCCGCCTTCGCCCTTGGCGCAGAACCCGAGCGCCTCGAGCGACAACAACACCATCGGCGTGAACGCGTCGTAGATCTCGCACAGGTCGATGTCGGCCGGGGTGATCCCGGCTTCCGCGAAGGCGCGACGCCCCGAATGAACCGCGGGTGATTCGGTGAAGTCGTCCCAGTCGGTCATGGTGGTGTGACTCGTCGCCTGACCGGTTCCGAGCACCCAGATCGGCGCCTTCGCGCAGTCACGCGCCCGCGCCGCGCTCGTGACGACGACCGCGCCGCCGCCGTCGCTGCGGATACAGCAATGCAGCTTCGTGAGCGGGGTCGCCATCATGCGGCTGTCGTGCACGTCGTCGCGGGTGATCGGATCGCGGTAATACGCCTCGGGGTTGTGGCTCGCGTTGAAGCGTGTGCTCACGGCGATCTCGGCGAGTTGGTCGATCGTGGTCCCGAACTCGTGCATGTGCCGCGTCGCTGCCATCGCGTATTTGCTGATGAGGGTGTGGCCGAACGGCGCGTCGAACTGCACCGGACCGCGCGCGCCGAAGCTCAGATTCGACGTGCCCCGACGCCCCGCCTTCAGGTCGGCGCGCGCGGTCGAGCCGTACACGAGCAGGATCGTCTCGGCATGACCGGCTCTGATCGCCTCGACGGCATGTTGGAGCTGGAAGATCCACATCGATCCGCCCGTGACGGTGCCGTCGACCCACGTCGGTTTGATGCCGAGGTACTCCGCGAGCTCGATCGGCGCGAGGTTGCCGATCGCTCCGCCACCGATTCCGTCGATGTCGGCGCGGGTCAATCCGGCATCGGCGACCGCGCGCGCCGCAGCCTGGAAGTGCAGCTCCCATGCCGACTTGTCGTCGACGCGTCCGATGTCGGACAACGCGGCTCCGACGATCGCGACCCGCGCCTCAGGCCCGGCGTTGTGCATCGATGCCCGGGTTCTGCGAACGGAAGTGGTAGCGGTTGAGGATGCGTCCGATGTCGATGGGGTTCCACTGCGCGGCGTTCCCCGCCTTGTCGGTCGCGAGGAACTGCTCGCCCATTTCCCACGGCTGATACACGGCAAGGTTGTTGCCGACGAGGCGCAGCACCTGACCGGTCACGTGCAGGCTCTCGTCGGATGCCAGGTACACGACCGCCGGCGCGGAGTTCCCCGGGTTCATCGCGTCGAACTCCGTGTAGTCCTCGGGGTTCTTCACCTCGATGTCCTTCATGGCCATCGCGACCATGCGCGTGAACCCGCCGGGACCGACGCAGTTCGCGCGCACGCCGTAGCGGGCGAGTTCGAGGCTCGCGATGACGGTCATCGCGGCGATGCCGGCCTTGGCCGCTCCGTAGTTGATCTGGCTCGCCTGACCCTGGAGCCCTGCACTGCTGACGGTGTTGATGATCGAAGCGCGGGGCTGGCGGCCCTCCTTGCTCTCGTTCCGCCAGTGCTCCGAGGCGTGCCGCATCGTGTTGAAGGTGCCGTACATGTGGACCTTGACGACGGCATCGAAGTCTTCGGGGCTCATCGAGAACATCATCTTGTCGCGCAGCACCCCCGCGTTGTTCACGAGGTTGTCGAGGCGCCCGAACGCGTCGAGCGCGGTCGTGACGATGTTCGCGGCCCCGTCGAAGTCGGCGACCGAGTCGTAGTTCGCGACCGCCTCGCCGCCGCGACTCTTGATCACCTCGACGACCGCGTCAGCCGCGCGCTGGTCGCCGGCGTCGCCACCGGCTACCGACCCGCCGAGGTCGTTCACGACGACCTTGGCCCCGTGGTCGGCGAGCATCACCGCCTCGCCGCGACCGACCCCGTTTCCGGAACCGGTGACGACCGCGACCTTCCCGTCGAGCATGCCCATGTTCGATTCTCCCTCGGAGGTTGCGCGAAACCTGACAGTGGTGTCAGGGTAACAACGCGCCGCGCGGCCACGCCAAGACGCCCGCGGGGAGGGGACCGATCATGGGTCGACTGCAGGACAAGGTCGCGATCATCACGGGCGCGGGGCAGGGCATCGGCCTCGCGTACGCAGAACGGTTCCTCGCCGAGGGCGCCAAGGTCGTCGTCGCCGAGATCGACGAGGCGCGCGCGACCGCCGCGATGGAGCGGCTCAGCGGTCACGGTGACGTGATCTTCCAGCGGACCGACATCAGCGACGAGGCCTCGGCACAGGCGTGCGTCGACGCGACCGTGGAGCGTTTCGGCACCGTGCACATCCTCGTGAACAATGCCGCGCTCTACTACGACATCGACAACTTCGACCCGAGCTACGAGTACCTCCAGCGGGTCACCGCGGTGAACCAGCACGGCGCCTGGCTCATGGGCAAGGCCGCCGCGTTCCCGATGGCGAAGCAGGGGTACGGGCGCATCGTGAACCAGAGCAGCGGCGCCGCCTACGCGTATTCGTTCCCCGCGTTCGGCGACGAGTTCACCGGCCTCGGCAACTTCAGCTACTCGATCACGAAGTGGGGCGTCGTCGGCCTCACCAAGTTCATGGCCGCCCAACTCGGCCGCTGGGGCATCACGGTCAACTGCATCGCCCCGGGCATCACCATGACCGAGGCGACCAAGAAGATCGTGCCCGACTTCTTCATCCAGGAGATGACCGCAGGCACCGCGATGAAATCGACCCTGGAACCCGAAGATCTCGCCGGCGCCTGCGTGTTCTTCGCGAGCGACGAAGCCCGCTACTGCACCGGTCAGACGCTCGTGATCGACGGCGGCCTGGCGATGCCTGCCTGATCGGGCCTGCCTGATCGGGCCTGCCTGATCGGGCCTGCCTAACAGGGTCAGTGATCCAGCGGGTCGTACTCGTCGTCGTCGACGTCGTCGAAGTCGTCGTCGAACTCGTCGTCGTCGGTGCCCGCGGACTCCTCGGCATCGGCCAGGGACCGGTTCTCCGACTCCTGGAACAGCCCGTCGTCGCGCTGTTTGAGTTGGCGCGCTTCACGGAACCGTCGCGCTCGACCTTTCCTGGCCACCGCTCACCTGCCTCGACACAACCACGCGGGCCCTCGGCCCCTGCCATCGCTCGCCGCCCCGAACAGGAGGGCGAAAGGCCCGATTCGCAGAGGAGGACGCCCGACCATTCTAGAAGACGCAGCGAGGGGTCCCGGGCGGGGCGGCGAACCTGTCACAATTCGGCCCGTCGAACGCTCGAGCCGCACCGGGAGGAACCACGTGAGCAGGGACATCGCCGCCACCGTCGAGGCCGTCCGATCGGGCTCGATGTCCGTCGTCGAATCGGTGCAGGGAGCGCTCGACCGGATCGCGACCGTCGACGTGGGGCTCAATGCCTTCTGCGCCGTCGACCCCGAGCGGTCGCTCGCGGCCGCGGCGGCGCTCGACGGGCGTCTCGCTGCCGGGGAGCCGGCCGGACCACTCGCCGGCGTCCCGATCGGGGTGAAGGACCTCGAGGCCGCCGCCGGCTACCTCACCAGTCACGGCGATCCGGCGCACGCCGACGACCCTCCCGCAACCGAAGACAGCATCGAGGTGGCGCGCCTCGTCGCGGCCGGCGCGATCGTCGTCGGCAAGACGAACACCCCGGCCTATGGCTTCCATGCCGAGACCGACAATCTGCTCCACGGACCGACCCGCAACCCGTGGGCACTGCACCGCACGGCCGGCGGGAGTTCGGGTGGCAGCGCGGCGGCGGTCGCGGCCGGGATCGTGCCGCTGTGCACGGGATCCGACGGCGGCGGCTCGATCCGCATCCCGAGCGAGGTGTGCGGTCTGTCGGGGTTCAAGACGACGCACGGCGTCGTCCCCGTCGGCGACGACGGCTACGGCGCGTGGGGCGCGTTCTCGGCGCGTGGCCCGATGGCGCGGACGTTCGGCGAGATCGCCATCGCGCTCGATGTCGTGAAGGGAGTATCGAACCGCGACCTGTTGAGCTTCGATCTCCCCGGGTCGTTCGTCGAAGCGGCAGCCGCGGGTTCGCTCGCCGGCGTACGGATCGCCTGGTCGCCGACACTCGGCTACGCGCGGCCCGACCCCGACGTGCTGGCGGTGTGCGAGGCCGCGCTGCGCACCCTCGAGGCACAAGGTGCCGTGATCGAGGTCGTCGAGCGGGTGTTCGACCAACGCCCGGTGGTCGCGTGGGGATTGCGAGCCGCGCGCGGCTCGTGGCGCACCGCAATCGCGGGCGGCGGGCGGGAGACCTTCGGCGCCCGCTTCCTCCCGGCTGCGCTCTATTCGGCAGACCTCGGCGAGAAGGTGACCGACATCGATGTGCTCCTCGACAGCGAAGAGGGCGCGCACCGAGCCGGTCTCGATCTGGCGCGCCTGTTCGAGCGCGCCGACGTGCTCGTGACGCCGGGTATGGCGACGATCCCGCCGCGGCATCGGGAGCCGAGCCCGTACGGGCCGAGCTGGGCGGCCGATTACACGCTGCCGTTCAATCTGACGCGGTCGCCCGCGGCGGTGACGACGGCAGGGTTCGTGTGCGACGACGAGGGTGCCGAGTTGCCGATCGGCATTCAGTTCGTCGCACCGCGCTGCGCCGACCTCGCGCTGATGGCGATCGTCGCGGCGGCCGAATCGACACTCGGCTTCGCCGGGCGTCGCCCGCCGATCGCCGGCGCCTGAGCGTTCCGACTCAGCCGGCGGATGCGGGGCGCGACGCGAGGCGGCGCCACAACGCGCGGTAGCTCGGGTACTCGAGCCCGTCCGACACGTACCCCGATGCGACCAGCGCGCGGTGGTAGCGGGGAAGGTGACGCATCGGCACGCCGGAGTCGACGTGGTGGGCGAGGTGCCAGCCGATCCAGTACGGCACGAGCGCGAACCGCGGTGCCCACGACTGTCGCACGGAATGGGTCGTGTTGCGCCGGTCCTCGGATCGCTGCATGCCGCCGTGCTCGGCGATCGAGCGCAGCCGGTTGATGACGCGCCACACCGTGAGGTAGGGCCCGAACCACAGCAGCAGCCACAGCCACGGGTGCCCGAGCACGAACCCCGCGGCGATCATCACGAGTTGGGTCGCGACGATCGCGCGCGCCTGGAACCGCACCGTCGGATCGTCCGCGCGTACCGCACGGAAGAGGCCGAGGAACAGCTTCCAACCGGTTCGACCGGTCGCGTCGCGCACGAGCTTGCGGCGGAAGCTGGCTCGGGTGATCGGGTACCCGCGGTACAGCGCGATGTCGGGCTCGTTCGGGCCGAACTCCTCGCGGTGATGCGCCATGTGACCGCGGCGGTACGAGTCGATCGGCGTGAAGCTCGGGAAGCCGACGATCCAACGCCCGACGAAGTCGTTGACGCGCCGGTCGGCGAACAGCATGCGGTGCGCGGCCTCGTGCATGAGTGCGGCGAGTTGGGCGTGCGCGCGCCCCATCAGCAGGAACGCCGCGACCCACGCGACCGGGTGGTCGATCCAGACGGCACCCACGGCGATGCCGATCGTCTGGGCCCAACACGACGCGACCGACACGGCATTGCGCACCGACGGGATACGTCGGAGCTCCTCGCGGAACGCGGGCACCGGTCGGCCGTCGGCGCGAAGCCGTTCGTCGGTGGCGGGGCGGAGGCAGACGGGGTCCGGCAGCATCGTGATCGACATCGCCCCCGCACGTTACCGGGCACCGCGGCGCTAGGTTCCGCCGCATGACGCCGACCTACGCATCTGCCGAGCTGCTCGACGCCGTCGACGGGATCCTGCCCGCGGTCGTCGAGTTGCGTCGGCAGATCCACCGTCACCCCGAGCAGGGCCTGCAGCTCCCGCGTACGCAGCGTGCCGTGCTCGACGCGCTCGCCCATCTCCCCCTCGAGGTCACCACGGGAAGCGAGCTGACCTCCGTGGTCGCCGATCTGCGCGGCGGTGCGGGCGACGGCCCGACGGTCTTGCTCCGCGGCGACATGGACGCGCTCCCGATGCCCGAGGACTCCGGCGTCGACTTCGCGAGCGAGATCGACGGCACGATGCACGCCTGTGGCCACGACGCCCATACCGCGATGCTCGCCGGCGCGGCGCGGGTGCTGTCCGAGCGCCGCGACTCGTTCGCCGGTCGTGTGCGCTTCATGTTCCAGCCGGGGGAGGAGGGCTACCACGGCGCGCGACACATGATCGAGGAGGGCGTGCTCGCGGGCGTCGATGCAGTGTTCGCACTGCACGTCACCCCGAACGTGCTGAGCGGCGTGATCGCGACGAAGGCGGGCCCGATCATGGCCGCCGCCAACGTGCTGCGCATCACGGTGAAGGGGATGGGCGGTCACGCATCGAGCCCGTACCTCGCGAACGATCCGATGCCCGTCGCCGCCGAGATCGTCACCGCGTTGCAGGTGTTCACGACCCGCCGCATCAGCACGTTCGATCCCGTGGTGATCTCGATCACGAAGATCCGGGGAGGGACGACGAACAACGTCATTCCCGAGACGGTGTACCTGGAGGGCACGTTGCGTTCGGTATCCGAGGGCAGCCGCACCAAGGCTCTGCGCGGTATCGAGCGCATCGTGCACAACATCGCGGCTGCCCACGAGATGGAGGCAACGTTCGTGCAGGAGGCCGGCTACCCCGTCGTCGTGAACGATCCGCGGTCCGCCGACTTCGTGCGTGAGGTCGCGGCACGCGCGCTGGGTGAACATCACGCCTACGAAATGCCCGCGCCGGTGATGGGTGCGGAAGACTTCGCCTACCTCCTCAACGAGAAGCCGGGCGCGTTCGCCTACCTCGGTGTGTGCCCGCAGGGCGAGTCGCCCGCGCACGCGCACGGCTGCCACTCCAACCGCATGACGATCCACGAACCGGCGCTGCGCAACGGCGTGGCGATGTATGCAGCGCTGGCGCTCGACTACCTCGGCGGCGGCTTCGTCGCCACGTGACGCTCGCGGGTCACGGCGTGCGCAGGATCCACTCGCTCATCGTCAGGTTGCGCATCGTGTCGTAGGGGATGAACGCCATGGTCGTCTCGAGCATCGTCGTGATGTTGGCCTTCAGCCGTTCTGGGTCACCGTCGCCACAGAAGAACTGCATCGGGTCGGTGACGCTCTCGACCGACGGCCATGCCTCCTCGACGATCGCCTTGTAGGGCGGGGCGTCGTCGGTGATCGCGCGGAACACCGCGTTGCGGACGTAGCGGGTCCGCGGCTGGATCGCCTCGCTCATCGGCGACTGACGTTCGTGCCAGAAGCGGAGCCAGGCGTCGTACTCGAAGTCGGGGTGTTGCTCGAACATCGTGACGGTGAGCGGACCGGGGGAGCGGACACCGTCGGCCCAGTCGCGAGGTTCGGACCACTCGTTGCCACCGTAGTCGCGGTACAGGGATTCGACGACCTGGTAGCCGGCGATCCGTTCGCACCCCTCGGCGAGCACGGCCTCGAACGGCGCACGCCGGTCGTAGCAGCCGAGCCACAACGACACGACCGCGCGCACCGTCGGTTCGTCGGCCGGCGGCGGTGCGGGTGGCGGGAACTGCGCAGCCTCGTCGTCGACGTCGATGGTGAGCCCGATCGGTTCGAGGTCGAGCAAGGAGTCGCCGATCTCGTCGAGCATGACCGCTCCGGCGCGCTCGGGACGCGTGCCTTCGGGGAGCCAGCACAGGTACATCAACTTCTCCACGCGCGTCCCCCTCGAGCCTCGCCGCGGCGATGATCGTTCCCGGCGCCGACGACCCGGCAAGCTATCCTCACCGCGCCCGAGGGCGGTTAGCTCAGTTGGCTAGAGCGCGTCGTTCACACCGACGAGGTCGCTGGTTCGAGTCCAGTACCGCCCACTGCAACTCCCGGTCGAGCGTCGCGCCCCCTACCGTCGCCGGACGCGTCCGCGGACGCGTCCGCGCCACGCGCGCGCGTCGCAGGCTCACTCACTGTGGTTGTCCGAGCGTCTCGTTACAGTGACGCGCGAGCGCGTCACCACCCACGTTCGAACGACGGAACGGGAGCTGACCGCTCGAGTTTCTTCCCCCGCCCACGCGTCCGCGGACGCGCCGGGAGCGGGGCCGCTCGACACGCCGGCGGCAAACGGCAGTCCTGCCTCGACCTCGCGTTGCTCGCGTCCAGGAGACCAGGATGACCCGCACCGTCGTTGCCCGGAGCCACCGAACCGCCGTCCGCGACCTGGGTCACCAACTCGCAGGCGCGCAGCACGCCCTCATCGCCGCGGTCGTCGCGCTCGACGACTCCGGTGAGTGGGCAGCCGACGGCGCCGTCACCTGTGCACACTGGATCGCCGACCACCTCGACATCGACACCAGCACGGCCCGCGAATGGCTGCGTATCGGTCGACTCCTCCGCACCCTCCCGCTCATCGCCGCGCGCTTCGCCGACCACACGCTCTCTTACAGCAAGATCCGCGCCCTCACCCGCGTCGCCACCGCCGACAACGAAGCCGCCCTGCTCGATATCGCTGAGCGTGTCCCCGCCGCACGTCTGAGTGCGGCGCTCGCAGCGTGGCTCGACCGTGCGACCCCACCCGAAGACACCGCTCGCCGCCAACACCAAGCTCGAGCCGTACGCCACCGCCTCGAACCCGACGGGATGACCACCTTCACCATTGCACTCCCACCGCTGATGGCAGGCACCCTGCTCGCCGCTATCGACACGACGCTCATGCGGAACCAAGGCCGTGCCGCCGCCGAAGCGCGAGACGCCGGCCAATGGCCGAGCGTCGCGCAACAACGCGCCGATGCACTCCACGCCGCGATCACCGATCCGGCGCGACTGAACTACGAAGTCGTCGTGCACGTTCGCGGCGACGGATCGACCCTCGACGACGGGACCCCCATCAACGATCACGCGATCGCCGGGTTGCTCGACCACGCCTTCATCCGCGCGCTCATCCACGACGCCGAACGCCGGCCGGTCAACGCGTCGACCCGACGCCGCCACCCGACAGCGAGGCAGCGCCGAGTCGTGCACGAGGCCCACCGCGGACGCTGCGTCGATTGCGGCAGCACCGACCTCGTCCAATACGACCACCAACCCGCCTACGAGACCACCCGTCGCACGACGACCGACGAACTCGAGTGCCGCTGCCCGTCTTGCCACCACCGCCGCCACCGATCATGTGAAGGCAGCTGAGGGGTGGTCGATTCGGGCAGTGCGTATTCTGCGACGATGGCCGTGCCCGATCTGCCGCACCGCGCTCGCGTCGTGATCATCGGCGGTGGGGTGATCGGCTGCTCGGTCGCCTACCACCTCGCGCACCTCGGCTGGACCGACGTCGTGCTGCTCGAACGCGACCGCCTCACGTCGGGCACCACCTGGCACGCGGCCGGGCTCATGGTCACGTTCGGCTCCACGTCGGAGACCTCGACGGAGATGCGGAAGTACACGCGCGACCTCTACGCGCGCCTCGAGGCCGAGACCGGTCTCGCGACCGGATTCGCACCGGTCGGGTTCATCGAGGTCGCGGCCGACGAAGGTCGCCTCGAGGAGTACCGGCGGGTCTCGGCCTTCAACCGCTACTGCGGCGTCGACGTCGAGGAGATCTCACCGGCCGAGGTGCAGCAACTGTTCCCACTCGCGCGGACCGACGATCTCCTCGCCGGCTTCTACGTGCGCGACGACGGGCGCGTGAATCCGGTCGATGTCACCATGTCGCTCGCCAAGGGCGCCCGCCAGCTCGGCGTGCGCATCGTCGAAGGGATCTCGGCGACGGGCGTGCTGCGTGAGCGGGGCGCGGTCACCGGCGTGCGCACGGCGCATGGCGACATCGAGGCCGAGTATGTCGTGAACTGCGGCGGCATGTGGGCCCGCGAACTCGCCGCCGCGGCGGGCGTCACCGTGCCCTTGCAGGCGGCGGAGCACTACTACCTGATCACCGAGCAGATCCCCGAGATCTCGCGCGACTGGCCGGTGCTCGAAGACCCGTCGTCGTACGGGTACTTCCGCGAGGAGGTCGGCGGGCTCATGGTCGGCCTGTTCGAGCCCGTGTGCGCGCCATGGAAGGTCGAGGGCGTGCCGGGCGACTTCTCGTTCGGCGAGATCCCGCCCGACTGGGACCGCATGGGGCCCTATGTCGAACGGGCGATGTCGCGCGTGCCGATGTCGCTCGAGGTCGGCATCAAGAAGTTCTTCTGTGGGCCCGAGAGCTTCACGCCCGACCTCCAACCGATCGTCGGCGAGGCGCCCGAACTGCGCAACTACTTCGTGGCCGCCGGCCTGAACTCCATCGGCATCCTGACCGGCGGCGGGCTCGGGCGGGTGTTGGCCCACTGGATCACGACCGGTCGACCCGACGTCGACATCACCGGCTTCGACATCGATCGCCTGCACACCTACCAAGCCAACCCCGAGTACCGCCGCACGCGCACGGTGGAGTCCCTCGGGATGGTGTATCAGTGCCACTACCCGGGTCGTTCGATGCAGACGGCACGTGGAGCGAAGCGCTCGGCGCTGCACCATCGGCTCGAGGCCGAACGCGCGCACTTCAAGGACGTGAGCGGTTGGGAGGGCGCCGATTGGTACGCCCCGGAGGGTGAGTCGCCCCTGGTGACCGAGCTCTCGTGGGGGCGCCGGCATTGGTTCCCGTTCTGGGCGGAGGAGCACCGCGCGGCGCGCGACACCGTCATCGTGATGGACATGTCGTTCATGGCGAAGTTCCTCGTCGAAGGACGCGACGCGGCGCGACTGCTCGATCGCCTCTCCGCCAACCACGTCGACGGTGAAGCGGGGACCATCACCTACACCCAGTGGCTCAACGAGGGCGGAACGATCGAAGCCGACCTCACCGTCACCAAGCTCGACGCCGACCGTTTCTGGGTCGTTGCCTCCGACACGGCCCACCGCCACGTGCACACTCGGATGCGGCGCGCGTTCGGCGACGCCCACGCGCACGTCGCCGACGTCACGTCGGCGTACGCGCAGATCAACCTGCAGGGACCGCGATCACGCGAGCTGCTGCAGAGCCTGACGTCGATCGACCTCGCCAACGAGGCCTTTCCCTACCGCGCCGCGCGCGAGATCGATCTCGGCTTCGCGCGCGTCTTGTGCATCCGGATCACCTACCTCGGCGAACTCGGCTACGAGCTCTACGTGCCGACCGAGCAGGCCGTCCACGTGTACGACCGGCTCGTCGCCGCGGGCCCCGCGTTCGGCTTGCGACACGCCGGGCTGAAGGCGCTCGCGAGCCTGCGGATGGAGAAGGGCTACCGCGACTACGGCCACGACATCGACAACACCGACTCGCCGTTCGAGGCGGGCCTCGGGTTCGCGGTCGCGCTCGACAAGCCCGGCGGGTTCATCGGTCGCGACGCGGTCCTCGCGGCGCGTGCCGCCGGGCCGCCGGCGCGCCGGCTGGCGCAGGTCTTCGTGCACGATCCCGAACCGCAACTGTTCCACGCCGAGGTCGTGCATCGCGACGGTGTGGCGGTGGGCTACGTGCGGGCGGCCTCGTACGGGCACACGCTCGGCGGCGCCGTCGGGCTGGCGATGATCGAGGGGGGTGGGCCGATGACGCACGACGGGTTCGACGCCTCGAGGTGGGAGGTCGACATCGCCGGGCGCCGATATCCGGCGTCGGTTTCGCTGCGGCCGCTCTACGACCCGACGAACGCGCGGATCAAGAGCTGAGCGTCACGCTCCGACCGGCTCGCACGTGGCGGTGTCGGTCGCAGGCTCGACTCGGACCGCGATGTAACGAGCGCCGCGCCGCGGCCGAACCACGAGTTCCTCGCTGCACGGTGCCGACACCACGCGGGCGCCGATGGCGACGACGCGATACCCGTTCGGGTAGTGCAGTCGCGGCACCGAGATCACCGTGGCGAGTGCAGGATCTGCGAGCGAGCCGCGCGGCAGGACGCGGTCGTAGACGAGCTCGAACACCGTGTGTTCGTCGTCGAACGCCCACCCGATCGGAGTCCCGGCGATCGCGCTCGGGAAGGGCCGCGCGAGCGCGGCGAATGCAGCCGGGTTCGCGAGATTGTCGAGCCCGGCGGGCTCGTGCTCGTCGCCGATGAGCGACTCCGCGTACTCCCAGAAGATCCACGACAGACGCCCGGCGTCGAACTGGTCGGCGAGGCGGTCGGCGAGGGCGACGCTCGTCGACGCGCCGAACTCGGTGATGATCGCGGGGACCGACTGCGCGTCGGCCGCTTCGTTCGTGAGGCGCACCACGGCCTCCTCGCCGGCGACGGAGAGCGCGTAGGAGTGGGTCGCGAGCATCGCCCGGCCGGGCGCGAGCCCAGGCATCGTCGTGGGGCCCTGCCCGAAGTTGAAGAGCACGAAGGGTTCGACGGCGAGGAGTTGGCCTGGCGAGTGGCGTCGGACGATCCGTTCGGCGCGCTGCGCGAACGGCACGAGCCGTTCTGCCTCGAGTTCGGGACAGCCGGTCGCGTCGGCGCACGACGCCCAATCGGCGCCGGGCCACGGCTCGTTCATCAGTTCGTAGCCCGCGACCCAACGGTCGCCGCCGAACCGGCGCACGACCGCGTCGAAGCCACGTAGGAACGAATCCTGGATGCCGACCCCGTCGGGCCCGAGGCGATTGGTCCAGAAGTTCTCGAACGCGCGCTGCAGCGCGGGATTGCCGATGTAATAGAGCGGAAACGGCACGGGCGGGTTGTCGAGGCCGTCGGTGATCGTCATCCACTCGGGGAAGCCGTTGCCGTGCACGAGCGGACCGAAGCCGTCTTGGTGGAAGTCGAGGAGCACGAAGATGCGCTCGGCGGCCGCGGCGTCGACCGTGCGTTCGAGTGCGTCGAGGTACGCGTGGTCGACGACACCGGGCGTGGGCATCAGCCCGCGGAAGTCGACCCCGAGCCGCACGACGTTCAATCCATGGTCCGCGAGGAACGCGAGGTCGTCGGGTCCGAATCCGAAGGCCTCGGGGGCGTAGGGAGCTGCCTTGGCGACGCGGTTGACTCCGTGGAGCACGACCACCCGCCCGTAGCGGTCGACGGTCCAGCGACCCGCGGCGTGGAGCGGCGCCGATGGCCCGCGGGTTCCGCGGAGGGTTGGTCCGCTCGGGCTCGACGGAGCCGCGGTCGTGGGCCGCGACGGTGCCGGGGCGGCGGGGAGCACGGAGGCGCCGAGCAGCGCAGCGGTGACCGCGCCGAGCGCGACCACGAACCGTGACGCACGAACGCGAGGAGTCGGCATGGCGCCATGCTCCCATCCCGCATCGGGGCGTGCCAACGGAGCAGGGCGCGGTACGCCGGGCTCAGGCGCCGGGTGGTTCGTCGCCCGGGGGGTCGTCGTTCGGTGGGCCGGCGTTCGGGGCGAACGACGCCAACAGTTCGGCCATGAGTTCGTCGCGGCTCGGCAGACCGGGCACCGCGGCCGCCGGCTCCGGATCGAGTCGCTGCGCGATGCGTTCCCACCGCTCGACCGCGAGCGACGTGAAGTCGTCGTGGGGGAGCACCCAGAATCGGTCGGCTTCGACCGCGTCGGCAACGAGGTCGGCAACGACCGCCGGCGTCGTCGCCTCGGCGATCGCGCGCTCCACGTGGCGCGTCACGATCTGGACCGCGTCGTTCCGCGGCGGCGCTTCACCCAGCGTCGACGGCCAGTTCCGTTCGGCATCCATGATGCCGGTGCGCACCCAGCCCGGGCACAACACGCTGACCCCGACCGGCACGGCCGCCTGCCGCAGATCGAGATGGAGGTCCTCCGACACGGCGACGACCGCATGCTTGCTCGCGGCGTACGACGCGCCGAAGCCCGGCATCAGACCCGCGATCGATGCCGTGTTGACGAGGTGGCCACCCCCGCCGGCGACGAGATGCGGCAGGACCGCGCGGAGGCCGTGCACGACCCCCCAGAAGTTGACGCCCATCACCCACTCCCACGCGGTGACCGGGCCGAGCCACGGGTCGGCGCGCGACACGACGCCCGCGTTGTTGCAGACGACCTGAACCGAACCGAAGCGTTCGAGCGTCGCCGCGGCGAGCGCCTGGACCGACTCCTCGCGACTGACGTCGGTGACGACGGCCAGGGTCGCTCCACCGTCGGCCCCGACCTTGGCGACGGCAGCGGCGAGCGCGTCCTCGGCGACGTCGGCGAGGACGACGTTCATGCCCGCGCGTCCGAATCGCTCGGCCAGCGCGAGACCGATGCCGCTCCCGGCGCCGGTCACGACCGCGGTGGTGCCGGTGGTGAGTTTCATCGTGTCTCCCGTTGGTTGCAGTGATCGGTGGGGTCAATCGGCGAGCGCGACCGCGAGCCGCGCGGCATCGAGCATCGCGCCCTCGATGCGGTTGACCTCGCGGCAGTCGCCGACCACGTGCACCTCGACTCCGGCGGCGCGCAACGCGACCGCGAGCGGAGCGTCGGCGACCGGACCGTGCGCGACGATCACCGTGTCGGCGGGCACGGAGGTGGCGGCGTCGCCGACCATGACCGCGATGGCGCCGTCGGTGATCGCGGTCCAATGCGCGGTCATGAGCGTCGCGCCGGCGGTCTCGACATCGTGGACGAGACGGAATCGCCCCGGGAGCCCCAACTCGGGGGCGAAGACACCGGTCGGCTCGACGACCGTCACCGGGTTCCCCCGCGCTCGGGCGTGGAGCGCGAGCGTCAGGGCGATCTTGCCGCCGCCGAGGAACGCGACCCGGCCGTCGAGGTCTTCGCGGCCTCCGAGCCAGGGCCCGAGTTCGTCGAGCGTGCGCACGTGGGGCAGTTCGGCGCCCGCGAGCCCGACGGGACGGCCCCACCGCGCTCCGGTCGCGACCACGACCGCATCGAAGCCGCGCGCCGCATCGATCGTGACGGGTGCCGCGAGGCGGAGCCCGACGCCGGCCCGCTCGACCTGGCGGACGAGCCAACCCAAGAACGCGTCGAGCACCTCGTCGGCGCGCGCGCCGAGCGCGAGTCGACCGCCGAGCACGGGTGCCGAATCCCACAGCTCCACGGTGTGACCGTTCTCGGCGAGCAGGCGCGCGGTTTCGAGACCGGCGGGCCCACCACCGGCGACGAGGATCCGGCGCGGCGACGCGGTCGGCCCGACCGTGAGTTCGGCCTCGCGCGCGGTCGCGGCGTTGGCGACACACGCGACGGAGTCGCGCACGAAGATGTTGCCGATGCAGCGGTACTGGTACAGGCACGGGCGGATGTCGTCGCGGCGGCCCGCGGCGAGCTTGTTGGGGAGCTCGGGATCGGCGAGGAGCTTCCGGCCCATCGCGACGAAGTCGGCTTGCTCGTCGGCGAGGACCTGCTCGGCGGCCTCGGGCTCGAGCCGACCGAACGTGATGACGGGCACGTCGACCACCTGCTTGACCGCGGCAGCGAGCGCCACGAGATGACCTGGTTCGCTCGGCGTGTGCGCTTCGGTCACCCCGAGCCCGGCATCGGTCGACGCATACGCGCTGATGTGGAGCGCGTCGCACCCCGCGTCGACGAGCATCGGCGCGAGTGCGAGCGTCTCCGTAAGCGTTGCGCCACCGTCTCGGAAGTGTTCGACAGCATTGATCCGGCACCACACCGGCACCTCGGACCCGACCCGAGTGCGCACGGCGCGCACGGTCTCGAGGAGCAGCCGCGCCCGACCTTCGAGGCCACCGCCCCACGCGTCGTCGCGGCGGTTCGACGCGCCGCTGCGGAACGCGTCGAGCAGATATCCATGACCGCCGTGGAGTTCGATGGCGTCGAACCCTTCGTCGATGCACCGTGCGGCCGCATCCGCGAACTCGCCGATCACGCGCGCGAGGTCGTCGTCGGTCGCGACGCAGTAGTGGACCTTGGAACCGGGCCGCGTGAACGGTTCGGTCATGCGCGCCAACTCGGCGGGTGTCACCATCATCGTGAGTCGATCGGGGTGCGGTCCCTTGGGGATCGACGGCACGAGCATCGCACGACCGTCGGCGATGTCGGCGAGCGCGTTCGGCCCGGCGTGCACGAGTTGTGCGGCGATGGCTGCCCCGTGGGCGTGGACGTGGTCGGCGAGCCGCCGGAGCCCGGGCCGATGCCCGTCGTGCGATGCCGCGGTCTGGCTCGCGGAGAACGTTCCGGCGGGATACGACACGCCGACCGAGCCGACGAGCAGCAAGGCGGCGCCTCCGGCCGCCCGGGCCTCGAAGTAGGCGATCTGGCGGTCGCTCACCGATCCGTCGTCGTTGCCGAGGTCGTCGCCCATCGGGCACATGAGGATCCGGTTGCGCAATGCCAGTCGGCCGATCGCGCCGGGTGCCAACAGATGTTCGAAGCCAGACGTCACACCCGCACCCTAGAGGGATCGGCTCGCGGTAGGGTCCGGCCCCGATACGGGCACTCCTTGGGGAGAGGACGACGAGATGAGCCTGACCCTCGCCGTCGTGCTCGGCGCACTCGGCGCCGGAATTCGCGAGCTGTTCGAGCTCGCCGAGGTCGTGCGGTCTCGGCGCGGCGACATCCCCGACGACTGGCGGCGCAGCCCGTTCGTGATCGCCGAGTTGTTGCGGGTCGCCGGAGGCTCGGTCGTCGCGGTCGCGCTCTACGGGTTCGATCAGGTCGGGCCGGGCGGCGCGGTGGTCGTCGGGATGCTCGGGCCGGCGTTCGTCCAGCGCATCTTCGACCCGCCGAGGGGCAGTGCCCGCTAAGCGCAAGTTCGCCGACCAGATCCGCGACCAGATCGGTCGCCGCACCGCCGCGTTCGTGCTCGCGGATCGTGCGCTCCGGTTGCGGCGCCGCGGTGGCTCGTGGCCGACGCGCTTCGTCGCCGCGGTCCGACGCAACGACCGCGCGACACACAGCCACTACCACCATCGGGCCGTGGAACTGCGCATGGACCACGAGAACCTCACGCACTGGAACCTGTCGTACCGCGACCTCTCACATGCCCACCTGGCGCGGTCGGAACTGGTGCGTGCTCACCTCGAAGGCTCCGATCTCTCGAGCGCACGGCTGTTCGCCGCCAACCTGGAAGGCGCGACCTTGCGCCACGCCGATCTTCGCCGCGCCGATCTGCGGAGCGCGCAGCTGGCCGCCGCCGACCTGTTGGGCGCCGACCTGTCGGGCGCGATGTTCAACAATGCCGACCTGCGCAACTCCGACCTGCGGGCCTGCAACGCCCGCGGCACGAAGTTCGACGGCGCCGACCTGCGCGGTGCCGATCTCCGCGAAGCGAAACTCGACCCCGACTTCGACCGGATGTGCGCACTCCACGACGAGTTCACGCGGTTCCCCGAGCCTCGGGCCACCTGAGGGATCGGTCAGAACTTCTCGATCACCGGGTGCGGGTCGGCCGGGTCGGCGGTGAGGCGTCGGCCCGCGGCACTCAGGACGCGCGGGCCGCCGGGTTGCAGTTGATCCTCGCAGCGGGGCGGAAGCCCGTGCTGCGCGGCAGCATCGGCGGCCTTCCCGATCGTGATCACATCATCGAGGCGAGCGTGGTCGTCGTGGTCGAGCAACGCCAGGTCGTCGCTCACCAACGCGAGTCCACCCGACAACGCGACGGCGGCCGACCATGCCTCGATCTGGTCGGTGGTCATCGCGGTCTCCGCGTGGCGCAACATCAGACAGTCGGGGTCGTTCAACCACAGTCGACGGTGCAGGAACGCGCGCAGGAGCGTGCTGTTCCAAGCGGCCCGGGTGGACGGCGCGACCCGCTCGTAGCCCGGCCAGGCCACGTCGTGCGCGGCGACCTCCCACGAAGGCGACACGTCGGGCCCGATCCGCATGGCATCGACCACACCGACGACCGAACCGAGTGGGCAGCCGCACGCGAGGATGAACGCGTCGTCGCCGGCACCGCGCCGGATCGCCTCGTAGCCGGCCCGGACACGCTCGGCGGGCGTGCGCGTCGGGTCGGAGTAGCGGCCGTCGAACGTCGGCGAGAACGTGAAGTCGAGCTTGAGGTACGGGTACCCCATCTCCCGGAGCGTCGCGGCCACCGATTCGAGGTGTGCGAGCGCGGCCGGATCGGTCGTGTCGAGGCCCCACATCGCGCCGCCCCACACGTCGTGCACCATCGCGGTCAGCGGTTCGTCGCGCTCGACTTCACGAGCGAACAACTCCGGGCGAGTTCGGGCGATCTCGGAGTCGGGGGCCGCGAGGAACGGGGCGATCCACAAGCCCGGCGTGCGGCCGGCGGTACGGATCGCGTCGGCGATCGTCGGCAGATCACTCGCGAACTTGTCGTTGGTGTCGAGCCAGTCGCCGATCGCCGGCTGGAATCCGTCGTCGAGTTGGAACACCGCGAACGGCCAGTCGTCGCTCCGGGCGAGATTGGAGCGCAGCGCCGTCTCGGAGATGTCGTGGAAGTAGTGATACCAGGAGCACCAGCCGACTTGGTACGGGGCGTCGACGCGGGCACGTTCGTGATCGCGCACGAGGTGAGCCCAGCGATCGAGGAGCACGAGCACATCGTCGTCGTCGCTCAGTGCCACGACATCGTGCAGCGCCCGCGTCGTGCCGGCGCGGAGCACGGCACCACCGAGCCACGCCTCGCAGACGAGCTCCACGCGATCGTCGGCGAGCGAGGCTCGCATCGTTCCCTCGTGCGTGCTGCCACCGACGAAGCCGACCACGCGGGTCGTTGTGGGTGTGCCCGACGCGATCGCGGTGACCATTTCGCTGCGAAGCTCGCGGGCCGGCGCGCGGCCGGCATCGGCGTGGTGGATCGTTCGGAAGAAGCGGAAGGTTCGCGGATGGCGCGACGGGTCCTCGTCGATGCCGAGGAAGCGCGTGCTCGTCTCCGACCACGACTGGTAGCCGTTGCAGAACATGCGGGGATACGAGCCGGCCGGCCCGGCATCGACGACGAGGCGGACGGCGTCGAGCGCGACGTCGGCGGCGCCGGGATTGGAGACCGACCACCTGACGCGATCGGATCCCCGCTCCCCGTCGGCGCCGAGGTCGACGTGAACGACGAGACCGTCGACGGTGGTGTCGCCCGAGGTCAGCGGCACCTCGACGCGTGCACCTCCGGGCCGATGGATCTGGAGGCGGGGTCGAACGGGCGTGGCGAAGAGCGACATCCGCGGGAATCTAGAGGCTCGGCGGGGATTGACCCTCAGGACCGCCGAGTGGGTTGCCGACACCGTGATGACGGGCGGATATCGCCCGGCCGTGATGCACCGCGGCGGAGGCCGAACTCATGTCGATCGAGGATCTCATCGCGAACCACGGTGGCGACACCGTCGGTCCGGCGAGCGCCGGACCGGGTTCGACGCGGCTGACGGTCGTCACGAGCCGCCAACCGCTCGAAGCCGTGCTCGACGTGTTCGAGGTCGACGACGCCGACTCGGTGCTCGATCGCGCAGCGTTCGCGCGTGCCTGTTCGGTGCTGGAGGACGCGCGCTCCGAAGGTCTCGCGATCGTGCGCCAGAACGTCGAGGGCGAGATCGACCGCGTTCGTACGCGCCGCGGCGAACTCGACGCGCTCCTCGTGGCACTGAGCCGCGAGGCGGATCGGCTCGAGGCCGAGGTCGCGCGCGCGGCGCCCACGGCGCCCGACGCAATCGACCACCGCGATGGAGGCGACCACGACGACGACCGCGGTGACGCGTCCGAGGTGCTCGAACTCGCCGAGGAGTTCGAGACTCTCGAAGCGGTCCGTGCCCACTCCTCGCGACTCCTCTCGGGCCATGCGTCCGAGGAGCTGGCCGCGGCCGAAGCCGACCTGGCGACCGCCCGTGCCGAATTGGCGCGCGTGCGAGCCGCGGCTGGGGTGATCGCCCCCGACCTCGTCGCTGCCGCGCAGGCCTGCCACGCGCTGGTCGAGGCCGCCGCCGATGCGCTGCGGACCGCGAAGCGTTCCGAAAGGGTCGCCGCCCGTGATGGTCTCGCGGCGGCGCTTCGCGACGAGCAGGACGCGCTCGACGCGTGTGGCTTCTCGACCTACGCGACGTTGCTCGTCCGCGTCGCGCAGGGCGGAACCCATCCGGACGACGACCAACGCATCGCGATCGCGCAACACACGGTCGCGCACGCCGAGGCCGCACGCCGACGCGTCCTGGCGGCGGCCGAGCTACCCAGCCAGGTCGAGCTCGACGATGCCGAACTCGACCTGCGCGCTCGCGCTGCGCAGATCCTCGGCCGGCTCCCGGGCCAGGATCCAGCGAGCGAGTTGCGCGCGATCGCCGGTCCATCGCGCCTCCACGCCGTCGCGTCGCCGCCACCTCGGAACGACGAGGTCGCGTCTTCGGCCGCGGCGCTCGACGAACGTCTCGGCCAGATCGACGCCGAGGGCGAATCCGCGGCCGGCGAGTACGAGCGGCTCGACGCTCGGCTCGTGGAGTTGGAACGGCATCTGGCCGAGATCGCGCTCGACCTCCAGGCCACGACATTCGCGCCCGAAACGCTCGCTGCCGACGACGCGGAGTTGCTGGTGCGCGACTGGCTGGCCGGCGCGGGCGATCCTGCGGTCACGGTCGAGGTCTGCGACGCGCTCGCGCCCGAGGCGCTGGACCGGGTTCTGGGGTTGGTGCTCGAGGCGTCGGCCGATCGCGACATCGTCGTCGTGGCCGAGTCGCCGATCGTGGCCGCGTGGGGCCGTGCCGTCGGGGCCGACCTCGTCGGCGGCTTCGAGCTGATCGAACCCGAACCCGAGCCCGAGCCTGTGCCGGAACCCGAGCCTGTGCCGGAACCTGTGCCGGAACCTGTGCCGCTCGCGCCTCCACCGCCTCCACCGCCTCCTCCGCCCGATCCGCCGAGATT
>SXJQ01000044.1 GCA_005779345.1 Actinomycetota bacterium | reverse complement strand
GGCCCACTCGTCGTGGCGCCGATGCGTGCGACGACCGAGAACGCATGCGGGCCCTCGGTGACGTCGTCGAACACTGCCTCGGTCGCAGCCGTCGTTCGCGTCGCGCCCGTGACCACGTCGGTGACGAGATAGTCGACCACGCCATCGCGAGGCGACGCGACCCAGCGCACGCGCAGCGAATCGGCGTCGACCACCTCGGCGGTCACCGCGGTCGGCGCCGCCGCGGCGATGTACGCGCGGCAGGGTTGGCCGCGCAGCGACGGGCAGGGCGGGAGCGCGGCCGGCGGGTCGAGGCCCGGGATCACGGGCAGCGTGACCTTCGACGCGTACACCGTCGAATGGCCGACCTCGTTCACGACCGTTCCCGAAGCCGGGATCGCGTCGAGCGTCCACGCGGGACGGTTACCGCCCGGCGCCTCGACCGAGAGGCGCAGCCGCGAGCCGGCACGGAACACGTGGGCGAACGGAAAGATCTCGATGTCGAGTTCGGCGAACGTCGCGGCGTCGAGCGGCAGCGCGTCGGTCTCGTGATGCGTCTGGAACGGCCGCAGCACCGTCGATCGCGCGTCGTCGAGCCGACGGTGCGAGGCGCGGAGCCAACCGCTCTGCACGTATCGCTCCTGGCCGTCGGGGCGGATCTCGGTGAGCGTGACCTCCACGTCGGTGTCGGGAGCGGTCGAACGCAGCCACAGGTCGAAGCGACCCGTCCCGACCATCACGACGTCGTCGTTGAGTGCGGGGCTCTCGAAGGCGAGCGCCTTGCCGTCGGGGAGCGCGCGCCAGTCGTAGTCGGGGTCGTTCGGCCAGGCGTCGCCCGTACCGCCCGCGATCGTCTTGGCGATCTTCGCGGTCGGGTCGTACTGGTAGGCCGACGCGCCGCGGTGGTCGAGTGCGTCGATCTCGGGAGCGGTCGGTGCGAGCGCGCCGTCGGGCTGGAGGTACCAGGTGGTCGGCACCGTCTCGGCGGGCGGCCACTGCGAGAACGTGTGCTCGAACGTTCCCTGCGGCGAGCCCGGGATCGCCGGATTGCCGTAGCCGTTCTCGAAGATGACGCGCAGCTCGCCTTCGGCTTCGTACTGCGCCAGCGCGGTCGCGTAATCGATGCCGACGAAGCGGTCGGGTTCGATCTCGACGCCGTTGATCCCGACAGTGCTGCCGACGACCGGGCCGACGAGCGGTGCGAGCGCGTCGGGGAAGTCGGGTGTGCGTCGAGTCACGTAGAACTCGAGGAACTCGTACCAGCGACCGAGTTCGGTCACGAGCGGGTCGACGTGCGCGCCGTTGGTGATCATGAAGTGCCGCGACGGACTCGACGTGAAGTCGTCGAACAGGTTCGCGCTGTGACCGCTCACCTGTTCGTCCTGGAACGCGGCGCCGACGAAGACCGGCACGTCGATGTCGTCGACGAAGCGTTCCGGCGACACCTCGTCGTTGAGCTCGTCGACGTAGAACGCCGTGTCTTGGATGAGCTGCAAGAGATCGGGGTTCTGGAGTCGGAGGAGTTGGTTCTCGGCACACTGCACGCCGTCGGGGCCTCCGGCATCGACGATGCCGCGCTCCCACCCTTGCCCGTACGGGCGTGCATCGCTCACGCGGCCGCGCGCCCAGTCGAGCGCGAAGCCGTCGTTGAAGATGCCGCCGGGGTAGAGCGTCGAGCGGTACGTGTCGCCGATCACGGCGAGCGGCGCGATCGCGGCGAGGTGCGGCGGCTGTTCGCGCGCGGTGAAGAGTTGCGCGATGCCGGGGTAGGAGATGCCGACCATGCCGGGCTCGCCGTGCAACACCCACGGCTGTGCCGCGACGGCCTCGACGATGTCGTAGCCGTCGAGCGCCTGGAGCGGCTCGAAGTAGAGGAACGCACCGCCCGAACAGCCCGTCCCGCGGATGTTGACGCCGACGGTCGCGAAACCGAGCGCCTGCGCGATGAGTGTCGACGGCTGGGGCGCCCGCGGATTGCTCGGGCTGTAACCGGAGTACTCGATCACGGTCGGGTACGGGCCGCCCGCGACCGGGCCCGGCAGGGTGATCGTGGCCGACAGCGTCGTGCCGTCGCGGGTCGTGATGTAGCCGAACCCCGGGTTCAACACCTGGGCGTCGTAGAACGACTGGGGCGGGTCGGTGTCGCGGTCGAGCACCGTCGCGGGCGGCCCGATGGTGAGTGCACCGGCGTCGTTCTGCACCACGCGGTAGCCGGCGCCCGGCGCGACCTCGCGGAAGAGATAGGAACCCTGCGCGTCGACGACACCCGTGTCGACGACGGTGTCGCGCGCGTCGCGGAGTTCGAGGGCGGCGCCTGCGACCGCGTGGGTGACGGCGTACTGCTCGACGCTGCCGCGCACCGAGAAGGTGCCGTCCCAGGCAGCAGCAGGCTCGCGCCCGACCGTGGCCGGGAGGAGCGCGCCGAGCGCGACGAAGGAGATGAGTGCCGCCCGGATTCCCCGCATAAGGGGCGAACCGTACAGCAGGGCCGGGTCAGGCGTCGATGGCCACAGCGTCGTAACCGGCCTCGTCGATCGCGGCCACGACCGCCGTGTCGTCGGCACTGCCGACCACGGTGACCGTCTTGGCCGCGACATCGACATCGGCCGTGACGACGCCGGCGACGCGGCCGAGTTCGGTCTCGATCGCCGCCTTGCAGTGGCCACAGCTCACGCCGGGCACCGACCACACGCGGGTTCGTGCGTTCATGGGATTCACCTTTCGGGTCTCAGGCGCGCAGGAGGCGCTCGACCGCGGCGATCGCCTCGTGGACCTTGTCGTCGCCGGCCTGGGGGTCGGTCTCGGCGGCCTGGCGGACGCAGTGGCGCAGATGCTCGTCGAGCAGGCCGAGTCCGACGCCCTGCAACGCCTTGCTCACCGACGCGATCTGGGTGAGGACGTCGATGCAGTACTCCTCGTCGTCGATCATGCGCTGGAGGCCACGGACCTGGCCCTCGATGCGGGCCAGCCGGCGCCGGTAGTCGTCCTTGTGCATCGAGTAGCCGCGCACCTCGCTCCTCCAGGGTTGGTCTCTATAGGATAGGGGGGTATGCTACCACCATGACGACCCCGAGATCGCCCGACCTTCCGGTGCGCTCCGGCTCGCCCGTGAACTCCGGCCCGATCCGGATCGACGTCCCGATCGAGGGGATGACGTGCGCCGCCTGCGCGACGCGCATCGAACGGGGCCTCGGCAAGCTCGACGGGGTCGAGTCGGCGGCGGTGAACTTCGCGACCTCGCGAGCGACGGTCGTCTACGACCGCGCGACCGTCGGCCCCGACGACCTCCGTCACAAGATCGAGTCGCTCGGCTACTCGGTACCGGAGGCTGCTGCCGCCGCGGACCGGCCGGACGCCGAGTTGGCCGACCTGTGGCGGCGCCTCGTGCTCGCGGTGGCGCTCGCCGTGCCACTCCTCGTGATCTCGATGATCCCGGCCGCCCAGTTCGACGGGTGGGCGTGGTGGGCGTTCGCGCTCGCAACACCCGTCATCGCGTGGTGCGCGTGGCCGTTCCACCGCGCGGCGGCCATCAACCTGCGCCACGGCGCGGCGACGATGGACACCCTCGTCTCGGTCGGGACGCTCGCCGCGTATCTCTGGTCGGCGACCGCGGTCGTGTTCCTCGACGCGGCCGATCCGGCCCACGGCGGTATGGACGGCATGGCGGGCGCCGATGTCCCGGCCGTCTACTTCGAGACCGCGGCGGTGATCGTCGCGCTGGTGCTCCTCGGTCGGTACTTCGAACGACGGTCGCGCCGTCGCGCCGGCGACGCGCTCCGCGCCCTCCTCGCGATGGGGGCCAAGACCGCGACGCTCGAATCGGGCGAGGTCATCCCGATTGCGAGCCTCGAGGTCGGCGATCGCTTCGTCGTGCGTCCCGGCGAACGCATCGCCACCGATGGGCGGGTCGTCGTCGGCGCGGCAGCGATCGACGCTTCGATGATCACGGGCGAACCGGTGCCCGTCGACGTCACGGTCGGAGACGACGTGATCGGTGCGACGATCGACACCGACGGCCGCATCGTGGTCGAGGCGACGCGCGTCGGCGAAGAGACCGCGCTCGCGCAGATCGCGCGTCTCGTCGAGGAGGCACAGGGGTCCAAGGCCGAGGTGCAACGCCTCGCCGATCGCGTCTCGAGCGTGTTCGTCCCCGTCGTGATCGTGCTCGCGTTCGTGACGCTCGCGGGATGGCTCGTCGCGGGCCACGCGGCGAGCGACGCGTTCACCGCTGCGGTGGCCGTGCTGATCATCGCCGGCCCGTGCGCGCTCGGGTTGGCGACGCCGACCGCGCTGATGGTCGGCACGGGCCGCGGTGCCGAGATGGGAGTGCTGATCCGGGGGGCCGAGGTGCTCGAGGCGAGCCGCGCCGTCGACACGGTGCTGCTCGATAAGACCGGCACCATCACGAGCGGCCGGATGCG
>SXJQ01000043.1 GCA_005779345.1 Actinomycetota bacterium | reverse complement strand
GCGAGCAACGTCCCGATTCCCGCGACCGACTTGATGAGCCCGCCCGGGAGCGGGCCGGCCTCGGTGACCCCGAGGTGCAATGGAAGGTCGACGGTATCGGCGAGCAGTCGGTACGCGTCGATCATCACCGGGACGCTGCTCGCCTTCACCGAGATCTTGACGTCGTCGAAGTCGACCTCACGGAAGTAGTCGAGCTCGCGCACCGCTGACGCGACGAGCGCCTCGGCCGTCGCGCCGCCGAAGCGCTGTTCGATGTCGGGGTCGAGCGAGCCGCCGTTGACACCGATGCGGATCGGGATCCCCCGGTCTTTCGCGGCGCTGGCGACCGCCTTGATCTGCTCCGGCTTGCGGATGTTGCCCGGATTCAGCCGGAGGGCGTGCACGCCGGCCTCGAGGGCCGCGAGCGCGAGCTTGTAGTGGAAGTGGATGTCGGCGACGATCGGCACCGGCGACCGCGGCACGATGCGGGCGAGGCCTTCGGCAGCCTCGGGTTCGTTGCAGGTGCAGCGCACGATGTCGCACCCGGCGGCGGCGAGCGCGTAGATCTGCTGCAAGGTCGCGTCGACGTCGGCGGTCTTGGTCGTCGTCATCGACTGGATGGAGATCGGGGCCCCCGCCCCGACCGCAACTCCGCCGACCTGAACGTGACGGGTGCGACGGCGGGCGAATCGGGAGGCGGACACGCCGCCGAGCCTAGGGGTCGCAGCTAGCGTCGACCCATGCGCGCGCTCGTCACCGGCGGAGCCGGATTCATCGGATCACATCTCGCCACCGCGCTGGTCGAACGCGGCGATGACGTGGTCGTCCTCGACTCCCTCGCCACCGGCCGCCGCGACAACGTGCCCGACGGCGCCCGCTTCGTCGAGGGATCGGTCGCCGACCCCGAGGCGGTCGCGACCGCGGTCGCGGGTTGCGAGGTCGTGTTCCACCTCGGTGCGCTCGGCGCGGTGGCCCGCTCGGTCGCCGACCCGCTCGCGTCCGACACCGCCAACGTCCGCGGCACGCTCGCGGTGCTGAAGGGCGCGCTCGACGCCGGCACACGCCGGCTCGTGTTCGCCTCGTCGAGCAGCATCTACGGCGGCGCGGACGAGATACCCACGCCTGAGTCGGCGCCGCTCCGCCCCCGCTCGCCGTACGCCGTCACCAAGCTCGCCGGCGAGCACTACTGCCGGGTGTTCGCCGAGTTGTTCGAACTCGAAACCGTCGCCCTGCGCTACTTCAACGTGTTCGGCCCGCGCCAACGACCCGACTCGGTCTACGCCGCGGTGATCCCGCTGTTCGCGAACGCGCTCCTCGCCGGCGAGCGGCCGTTCGTGCACGGCGACGGAGGCCAGTCGCGCGACTTCACCTACGTCTCCGACGTCGTCGGCGCGAACCTCGCCGCCGCGATCGCACCGGCCGCCGACTGCAACGGCCGCGCGTTCAACATCGCGGGCGGGCATCAGCATTCGCTCCTCGACCTACTGCGCGAGCTCGGCCGCATCGTCGGTGTCGACCCCGATCCCGAGTTCGGTCCGTCGCGCCCGGGTGATGTCCGCCACAGCTGCGCCGACCCGTCGGCCGGGCGCGCCGCGCTCCGCTACGACTGCACCGTGACGTTCGCCACCGGACTCGACCGCACCGTCGCGTGGCTGCGCGACCAGTTGCCCGCGACCTGACCGCACCGTTACGGTCGCCCGATGCCCATCGTCTCCGACGCGACCCGATACCGCTGGCGAACCCGACTCGCGCGGCGCGTGCACCGTCTCGGCGACGCCGTGGCACCGCCGCCGCCGCCCGACCAGCTCCGCCGGCGTGTCGGCGGCAACTGGGAAGTCATCGGCAAGCTCCAGTTCGACTACCTCGTGTCGGAGGGGATGCGTCCCGAGCACCGGCTGATCGACGTCGGCTGCGGCACGTTGCGCGGCGGCGTGCACTATGTCGGGTACCTCGATTCGGGCAACTATTTCGGCATCGATCTCGGCCCCGAGATGATCGAGGGCGGCCGCGGCGAGCTCGCCCGGGCGGGCCTCGACACCAAGACGGTGCACCTGCGTGCGACCGACACCTTCGACGTCGACTTCGGCGTGCCGTTCGACTACGGCATGGCACTGTCGGTGTTCACCCACGTGTCGCTGAACTCGATCACGCTGTGCCTGTCGAACCTGTCGAGCGCGCTCGCGGTGGGCGGGCGCTTCTACGGCACGTACTTCCGCGGGCCGGCGAGCCCCGAGCGCACCACGCCGATCGCGCAGCCGTTCCACCCCGGGTTCTCGCAGGTGACCACCTACTGCGACCGCAACCCGTTCCACTACACGTTCGACGACCTGCGCCACGCCGCGGCCGACCTGCCGCTCCAGCTCGACGACGTCGGCGACTGGGGCCACCCTCGCGGGCAGCAGATGCTGCGGGTCACCCGCACGGCCTGAGGCGATCTGCCCGTCAGGCGTGGCCGGAGGAACGCCGTCAGGCGTGGCCGCAGAAACGCCGTCAGGCCGGAATCGAGAACGAGTCGGGCTCGTCGGGGATGCCCTCGACGGCGCGCATCGTCATCTCGTCGACCAGCGCCTGCATCGTCTCGACGACCGGGACGTGCTCCGCATCGAGGTGACGCACCGACTCGGGGTCGAGGCGCGGCACGGGGACCGCCGAGATGAGCGCATGCCGGTCGAGGCGGTTGTCCTCGCCGAGGCCGAACAACTCCTCGTGGAGCTTCTCCCCCGGGCGCAGGCCGGTGAACTCGATTCCGATCGGTCGGTCGGAGATCGCGGCGAGCCGCCGCGCGACCTCGGCGATCCGCACGGGCTCACCCATGTCGAGCACGAGGACCTCGCCGGGGTCGCCGAGCGCGCCCGCCTGCACGACGAGTTGCACGGCCTCTTCGATCGTCATGAAGAAGCGGGTGACCTCGGGGTGGGTGACCGTCAGCGGACCGCCGCCCTCGATCTGGGCCCGGAACGCGGTGAGCACCGACCCGCGGCTGCCGAGCACGTTGCCGAACCGCACCGACAGGTACCGACCGTTGCTCCGCTGCGCCGCGTCGGCGGTGAGGCCCTCGGCGATGCGCTTCGAGTACCCGAGCACGCTCACCGGGTTCGCGGCCTTGTCGGTGGAGATGTTCACGAACGTCGAGACGTCGGCACCGATCGAGGCGTCGAGGACCGACAGCGTGCCCCAGACGTTGGTCTTCAGCGCCTCGATCGGGTGCGATTCGAGGAGCGGCAGGTGTTTGAGCGCGGCGGCGTGGAACACGACCTCGGGCCGCCGCTCGGCGAAGAGGCGCCGCACCCGCTGCCGGTCGCGGATGTCGAGCAACACGAGGTTCGGTGAGTCGAGGAGCGCGCGTCCCTCGAGCGAGAGTTGGACGGCGTGCAACGCCGATTCGTCGCGGTCGATCATGATGAGCTCGGCGGGCTCGAACGCCGCGATCTGGCGACACAACTCCGAGCCGATCGAGCCGCCGGCGCCCGTGACCGCGACGATCCGGCCCGAGATGTACTGGGCGATCTCGCACATGTTCGTCTCGACCTGGTGGCGCCCGAGCAGGTCGGCGGCGGTCGGCTGGCGGATGTCGCCGAGGTCGACCTCGCTGTCGATCAGCTCGCCGACCGAGGGCAGCACGCGCACTTCGTAGCCGTGGGGCGCGGCGAGGTCGACGAGCTCGCGCACGAGCGAACCGTCGGCGCTCGGAACCGCGATCAGCAGCACGTCGGCGTCGTAACGGTCGCGGGCCGCGCCGAGTTCGTCGCGGGTGCCGAGGACGCGGATGCCCATGATCGACAGGTTGGATCGTTCGGCGTCGTCGTCGAGCAACGCGACGGGCACGTAGGGGCTGTTCGGGTCGCGCAACATCGCGCGGATCGCCTGTTGGCCGCCGTCGCCGGCGCCGAACACGACCACCCGCGCGCGGCCCTCCGCGAGGCGGGGCCGGCGGCGGTGGTCGGTGATGAGCCGCCAGCCGTAGCGGATCGCGGCCATGAGCATCACCGCGAAGATCGTGCCGCCGATCGCCGCCGACTTCGGGACGGGTCGCTGACCGCCGACCTCACCGATGAGGAGGTCGGCGGCGAGCACCGCGGTTCCCGAGACGGCGACCGTACGGGCGAGCGCGGCGACCTCCTCGAAGGAGCCGTAGATCCACCCGCCGCGGTAGATGCCCGACGCGCGTCCGGCGAGGTACTGCACCGCGCAGGCGATCGGCAGGATCGTGAGCAGCCCGCCGTAGTCGACGCGTGCAGCATCGAGGTCGAACCGCAGCAACAGCGCGGCCCAGAGGGCGAGCGCCCACGCGCCGGCGTCGAGCGAGAACTGCCCGAATCGTTTGTAGGGACTCCGCCAGTGTGCGGGACGAAGCCGTCGTGCGAGTGCGCTCATCGCGCCCCTGATCCCCCCGGCCGCCCGTTGCCGGACGACCACCCCTGCTTCCGGTCGAATCGTTGCCCGTCTCCCGCGACGTCGTGGTGCCGGTGTGCCTGGTGCCGGTGTACGTGGTGCCGGTGTACGTGGTTCCGGTGTGCGTGACCCGGCGTGTGGTGCCGGTGAGACTCGGTGCCGACGCATCCGGCCCAGCTTGGCGGGCCCCCCGCACGGGCACCACCGGTTGTGACCGAATTCCCCACGAACCACCCCGAGTGGCCGAGCCACCGCGATGCGTTCGTCGGGCGCAATTCTGGGCGTTCCGACCAGGGTCGCGCAAGAGCCGGGCCCGGGTTTTTCACCGAAAGACGCCCGCTGGTCGGCGAAAGTTCGGTCGCGGGCCCGATCGCGGGCATCAGGCGCCCGCCGCCGCGACCGTGCATTCGGGGCCGTGGCGGCCGACGGCGGCCACGATCGCAGCGATCCGGTCGATCGCCGCCGGATCGAGTGCCGGATAGATCGGCAGGCTCACGACCGAGGCCGCGACCCGGTCGGTGACGGGGAGATCCGGCGCGCCGGCCCGGTGCGACTGCTGCCGGTGCACCGGCGGGTCGAAGTAGTTGCGGGTGTCGACGCCCTCGGCGCGCAGGGCCGCGACGAGCACGTCGCGCGTGGTCCCGTACGCGTCGGGATCGATCGCGATCGTGAGGTCCTTGTAGGTCGACGTGTCGCCGGGTCGGATCGCCTGCATCGACACGCCGGGGACTCCGTCGAGCGCCCCGCGATATCGCCCTGCGAGCTCCTGGCGCAGGGCGAGGTGCTCGGCGAAGAAGTCGAGCGAGCACAGCGCGACGGCGGCATGCAACTCCGACATGCGACCGTTGAGTCCGACGAACCGCGTGTCGTAGTCGCCGGGGTTGCCGTAGTCGCGACCGATGCGCAGCGCCTCGGCGAGCGCGGCGTCGCTCGTGCCGATGAGCCCACCTTCGCCGGCCACCACGGGTTTGGTCGGCGTGAGGCTGAACACCTCCGCGATGCCGTGTCCGCCGAGCGCGCGTTCGGAGGTGCGCGCGCCGAATCCGTGCGCCGCGTCGAACACCACCGGAACACCGATGCTCGCCGCGAGCGCCTCGACGCCGGTCGGGTCGCAGGGTGCGCCGAACACGTGCGTCGCCATCACCGCTCCGACACCGTCGAGCCGATCCTTCGCGTCGGCGAGGTCGAGCTGG
>SXJQ01000042.1 GCA_005779345.1 Actinomycetota bacterium | reverse complement strand
CTCGGAGTAGATGACGAGTTGGGTGAGCTTGTCCTTGATGTGGCCTGCGCTGAGCACGCCGTTCATGCGCGCGATCTCGGCGGCGGTGCCCACCAGCGCGTCGAGGAGCGGGAGCTTGTAGCTGACGGCGGTGAAGCGGTGGTACTCGACGAACGCGAGCGCGATCGGGCCGGCGAGTTCGGGTTGACGGAAGCAGAACACGCGCTCCCACGGCACGAAGACGTCGTCGAAGACGGTCAGTGTTTCGAGCATCTTGTGCTTGCTCGACAACGGGTACTCCCAGGCGTGTTTCTCGCCGGCGTGATACGGGCTCACGTACATCGACACGCCCGGCGTGTCGGGCGTGACGGCGAAGCCGACGGCCCAGTCCGAGTCGTCGGCTTTCATCGCTCGGGTCGGTAGCACGAGGATTTCGTTGCAGTTCGGTGTCAGGCTCGTGTGGGTCTTCGCGCCGCGTACGACGATGCCTGCGTCGGACTCGTCGACGATGTGCACGTACAGGTCGGGGTCGGCTTGCTCGTGCGGGGCCTTCGACCGGTCACCCTTCACGTCGGTCTGGGCGACCGACACCGCGAGGTCTTCGGTGCGGCAGCGATCGAAGAACGCGGTCAGGCGTTCGCGTTCCTCGCCGCGGAGCACCGTCTGCAACGCGAACATCGCGTCGGTGCCGACATCCTTGAGCGAGAGCAGCGTGCCGCCGAGCGCGGTCGTGAGCTCGATCAGGCGCATGCGGGCGAGGAGATCGTCGACCGAGCGCGGGATGCGGTAGTACGCGCTGAACTCCTCACCCGTGATCGGGTCGACCTCGACGGCGAGATCGTGGTGCGCGGGATCGTGGCCGACCTCGAAGTCGAGTGCCGAGTGGTCGACCGCGACCCGCAGGTCGGGTTCCTCGAGCACGTTGGGGATCCGGCGGCCCTGATACCAGAGCACGCGATCGTCGGTGAGCGAGGCGCGGAACTCGTCGGCGGTGCGCAGGGCCATGCGAATGCTCCCGGTTCGAACGGTACGGAGAGGGCAAAAGGCTCGTCAGTGTCGCGCGGCGCGAACGCCGCGTCCGACATCGGCGGCGGCGTCGACCTGACGCCGGAGTCATCCCTGACGCGCGCGTCAGTGCGCCGCGAACGCGGCGGCGATCTCGCCCAGTGGCGGGCCTGCCGTCGCGGTCGTGCCGTCGAGGACGCGCGCGACGCGCCGCGCCATACGCGAGCGACCGAGCCACATGAGACGCGAGCCGAGGCGCCCGAGTTCGGGTCGCGCGCGGAACGGCTCGTCGGGGTCGAAGTCGTACGGGTGGCTGTAGAGCCAGAGCGCCTCGTCGTCGCCCGCGTGGGCGAGGCCGTAGCGGATCAGCGGCCACGGCAGGACGCGGAAGTAGACACCGCCGAGGTACGGGTTGGCGACGAGCGGCTTCGCGGGCCGCCCGAACGTCGCGACGGGGCAGGGGAGTTCGACGAGGCCGTTCGGCCAGCGGAACGGAACTCGCGGTTGGCTCGCGTCGCCGAAGAGGGGGCTGCGCGCGGGGAGCACACTCGAGGAGTACGTGAATCCGGCCGCGACCATCACGTCGAGCGTCCACTGCGACTCGGGGACGAGCGAGAACGTGGGCGCGCGGAACCCGACGACGGGCTGCTGCGCGATCGCCTCGAGCTGCTCGCGACCGCGGCGCAGATCGTCGAGCAGGCCGTCGGGCGCCACGGTCGTGAGCGGTTGGTGGGTCCACCCGTGCAGCGCGAGTTCGTGGCCGGCCGTCGCGATGTCGCGGACGAGGTCGGGGTGCGCATGGGCGAGCTCGCCGACGACGAAGAACGTGCCGCGGACACGTTGCTCGGCGAGTGCCTCGATGACCTGCCGCGTGATCATCGGCGCGCGCGGCGTGTCGGCTCGGGCACCGTGGTCCTCCACGTCGAGGGTGAAGGTCACCTCGCGCATCAGTACGCGTCCATGTCGAGGAACTCGAACGTGTCGAGCCGAAAGTCGGCGCCGCGCACGACCGACTCGTCGAGCGGCTTCACCACGAGGTTCAGCGGCGACGGTTGGAGACGGCGCGGGGGTCGGAGCCCGCGAACCACGGCATGGGCGTTGAAGCCCGCGTAGACGTACAGCGGTGCGCGGTGATGGCGACAGGCCGCGGCGAGGAGCGCCCCGGTGCGAACCGGCAACACGGCGCCGGGCCGCGGGAAGACCTTGAGCACGACGGCGGCACGGATCCCGAGCGGCGCGGTCGCTGCGACGCTGACGGCCAGCGCGTCGCGGCCGACGTGCAGCACGTATCCGCCATCGGGTCGCGACAGCCGCCAACGCAGGAACGCCGCGTCCCAGCTCTGGACCCAGTCGCGGACCGGGACCCAGTCGAGGTTCGACGCCAGCGCGGCGAAGCGGTCGCTCGCCAAGAAGTCGTCGTCGACCGTGATCGACTCGACCCGACGCGCGGCGCGCCGCCCGGCGAGTGGCATGCCGACTCGCACCGGCAGCGGGCCGAGCGACGTCCAGCCGAAGCGTTCGACCACCACGACGGTCGAGTTGTGGTTGCCGACCCCGACCATCGCCGGCGCCCCGGTCGCCGCCGCGCGTTCGTACATGCGCTGCGCCATGTCGCGGAACAAGCCGCCGCGGCGCTGCGAGCTGTCGGTGGCGACGTTGGAGGAGAAGATGAAGGCGCCGGCGCCGGCGGGTGTACGGAACCGCGCCGGCAGCACCGCGTAGTGGCCGACGCGCCGCCCGGTCTCGGGGTCGTCGACCTGCTCCTCGATCGCGCGTCCGCGCGGGTTCGCCCCGTAGAACCACGCCAGGTAGCCGGGATGTCCGAACCGCGCCGCGTCGAGTTCGGCGACGAGGAGCGCGCGCGTCGCGGCGTACTCGTCGGTCATCGAGTTCGTCGGGGCGTGCGTCGGCGGGGCCGCAGCCGATCCGTGATGCCCCAGATCGTCACCCAGACGAGTGCCTCGACGACGATGCGCCACGACATCTTCGAGGTGCCGCGCACCCGGTCGGTGAACTCGATCGGCACCTCGACGATCGTGGCGCCCGCCGCGACCGTCCGGCGGGTCATCTCGGTCTGGAACGTATAGCCGTTGAGGCGGGTCTCGAGCGCGTCGATCTCGCGCAACAGCGAAGCCCGATAGGCACGGAAGCCCGCGGTGATGTCGCGCACGTCGCAGCGCAACATGAAACCCTCGTAGCGGTTCCCGTAACGCGAGAGCGCCTTGCGCCGCGCCGGCCAGTGCGGGGTCGAACCTCCGGGCACGTACCGCGAACCGATCACGAGGTCGGCGCCGGCCTCGATCTGCGCGAGCAACTCGGGGACCACCGCGAGCGGGTGCGAGAGATCGGCGTCGACCTGCACGAGCACGTCGTAGCCGAGCGCGAGACCGATGGCGAAGCCGGCGCGATACGCGGCGCCGAGCCCCAACTTACCGGGTCGACGCAACACCTGGATGCGGCCCAACTCGGTCGCAACCTCCTCAGCGAGGTCGGCGGTGCCGTCGGGACTGCCGTCGTCGATCACGAGCACGTCGACGTCGGGTGCCGCGGCACGCAACGCGCGGAGGAACACCTCGATGTTCGTGGCTTCCTGATACGTCGGTGCGCAGACGAGGGTTCGCACTGGCTGCGATCAGGCGGGCCGACGGGGTCCGGAGGCGATCGCGAGCAGCACCGGTGTCGTGTCGTTGATCTGGTCGGTCACGAAGAGGTTCGACTCCTCGATCCCCGACCCGATGCCCGTGGTGTCCTTGCCGAGGAGCTTGTAGACCTGCGGTAGGAGGTGCTCGTAGGCCGCGACGTACAGCTTCGGCGGGATCTTCTTGCGCAGGTTGAACGGGTCGAGCTTGAGGATCCGTTCTCCGGCAGCGCGACGCTTGGCGAAGTCGGCCTGGAAGAGTTCGTCGCCCTCGATCCCGACGACCTCGACGTGCTCGAAGAACACTGCCAGCATCGACCGCAAGGTCGTGGCGGTGAACAGGTAGACGTGGAACGGGTTCTCGAAGTCGGCCGGTTCGTTGGGCGTCAGCACGAGCGCGGTGCCGTCGGGCCGGAGCACGCGGGCGAGTTCGGCGACGTGTCGTTCGGGTGCGGTGAAGTGCTCGATGATGTGCGACGAGCAGATGTAGTCGGCCGACGCGTCGGCGAGGCCGAGGCGGCCGCCGTCCATCGCCGCGGTCGTGAGGTCGGGGTAGGTCGCCGCCGCGGCGGCCGCGCTGGCGGCGCTGTAGTCGATCCCGATGACCCGGCGATCGGGCGCGGTGAGGCGAACGGTCTGTTCGCCCACGCCGCAGCCGACGTCGACGACGACGCCGGGTCCGAGGCGGGCGGCGACCTCGCGATAGCCCGCGTCGTGGAGTGCCAGCAAGGAGTCGGGCGTGTGGCCCCGCATCGGTCGTTCGCCCGTGAGTTTCACGGGGCGAGAGGCTACCCGGGGGTACCCGCCGGGCGACACCCACCCGACGATGCCGGACAACCGCGAGTGACGACCGCAACTCCGGCGCGACTCCGGGCACCGTGACGGACCCGCGACCCCTGCGTCTCCGTACACTGGCACGCCATGACTCCGGACATCGCGCCGGGCGACCACGTCGCCCGCCTCGGCCAGATCGCGGCCGCCGCCGGGCTGCGGCGAATCAGCGTGTTGGCCTGGCGCGATCTCGACGATCCCGAGGCCGGCGGCTCCGAGGTCCACGCGGCGACGATCGCGGCACTGTGGGCGGAGGCCGGCATCGAGGTCACGATGCGCACCTCACACGCGCCGGGCCATCCACAGGTCGAGTGGCGCGACGGCTACCGGGTCATCCGCAAGGCCGGCCGCTACCTCGTGTTCCCGCGCGCCGCGTACAGCGAGGCGATGCGCTGGCACGGCGACCGCGACGGTCTCGTCGAGATCTGGAACGGCATGCCGTTCTTCTCGCCGCTGTGGGGGCGCGGGCCCAAGGTCGTGTGGTTGCACCACGTCCACGACTCGATGTGGGAGATGACGCTGCCACCCCGCCTCGCGCGGTTCGGACGCGCGATCGAGTTCAACCTCGCGCCGCCGATCTATCGACGATCGCCGATCATCACGCTCTCGGAGTCGTCACGCGGCGAGATCATCTCCAAGCTCGGGCTGCGCGCCGATCGGATCCGGGTGGTCCCTCCGGGGATCGACGATCACTACTCCCCGGAGGGCGACAAGAACCCGACCCCGCTCGTCGTCGCGGTCGGGCGCCTTGCCCCGGTCAAGCGGTTCGACGTGCTCGTCCGTTCGCTCGTCGAGACGAAGGTCGCGGTCCCGGCGCTCGAGGCCGTGATCGTCGGCGACGGTTATGAGCGCCCCGCGCTCGAAGCGCAGATCGACGCCGCCGGCGCGCGCGACTGGCTGCACCTCGCCGGACGCGTCGACGAGGCGACCAAGCTCGACCTCTATCGCCGCGCCTGGTTGCTCGCGAGCGCGTCGGCCCACGAGGGCTGGGGGATGACGATCACCGAAGCCGCGGCGTGCGGCACGCCCGCCGTCGCGACGCGCATCGCCGGACACTCCGACGCGATCGCCGAGGGCAAGAGCGGGCTGCTCGTCGACGACGTCGCCGGCCTCGCGGGGGCGATGACCACCGTCCTCACCGACGAGGCCGTGCGCCGGCGCCTCACCGAGGGCGCGCTCGAGCACGCTGCCCGGTTCACCTGGGGCGCGACCGCGTGCGGCACGCTCGAGGCACTCGCGGCCGAGGCCGCCCGCCGGCGTTGATCGACCGTCTGATCTCGGGAGCCGGCTCGCGGCGCGCGGACCGCGTGCTCGGCTACGTCGCTCTCGCGTTGTTGGCGTACCTGCCGCCGCTGTTCACCGCGGGCGGCAAGGTCGCCGCCGACACGAAGTCGTATCTCTACCTCGACCCCGACCGGATGATGAGCCGTGCCGCGTCGATGTGGGATCCCAACATCGGTTTCGGGACCGTCACGCATCAGAACATCGGTTACCTGTTCCCGATGGGTCCGTACTACTCGTTCTTCGAGCGGATCGGTGCGCCCGACTGGCTCGCGCAGCGCCTCTGGCTCGGCACGATCATCTTCGCCGCGGGGCTCGGGGTCCTCGCTCTCGCGCGGACGATCGGTCTGCGCGGTCCCGGCGTCCCCGTCGCGGCCGTTGCCTACGCGATCAACCCGTATTCCTTGCACTACGCGTCGCGCATCTCGGTGCTGTTGTTGCCGTGGGCCGCGCTCGGCTTCCTCATCGCGCTCGCGATCAAGGCCCTGCGCGAAGGGGGTTGGCGCGCGCCCGCGATCTTCGCGTTGGTGGTGCAGGTCGTCGGCGGGGTCAACGCCACCGCGCTGATCTTCGCGGGGGTCGCGCCCGTCGCCTGGATCGTGTGGTCGTGGCTCGGGCTACGCGAGATCGACGCCCGCCGGGCGCTCGGCACCTCCTTGCGCATCGGGACGTTGACGACGGTCACCTCGCTGTGGTGGATCGCCGGCCTGTCGTTGCAGGGCGGTTACGGCCTCAACATCCTGCGGTTCACCGAGACGGTCAAGGCGGTCGCGCGTACCTCGACCCCCAACGAGATCCTGCGCGGCCTCGGGTACTGGTTCTTCTACGGCCGCGACCGCCTCGGTGCGTGGATCGAGAGCTCGGAGCACTACACGCAGCGACCCGAGATCATCCTCGTCGGTTACGGCCTCGCCGCGCTCGCGTT